>DATBCN010000127.1:0-2246 GCA_036270475.1 Candidatus Angelobacter sp.
CCCGATTCACGCCGCACGACAAAAGTGTTTGCATCACTTCGTCCGTCAGCGTGCCCGGCGCGCACTCCACCGTGATCTCCGCGTTGGGCAGGACCTTGAATTCCTGCCGCACCATGAAGAAAAGTTTTTTCAGTTCATCCGGGGGTAGCAGGCTGGGCGTTCCGCCGCCCAGATAAATTGTGCCGACCGCGCCAGGAATCGCAGCGCCCATCGGCGCCACGTAAGCTCTGATTGCCTGCACGTCCTCGCCGATCCGCTCCACGTAGCGCCCCATCTGCCCCGCGGAAAACACGCCCGAGGCAAAGTTGCAGTAGGTGCACTTTGACCGGCAAAATGGCACCGAAATGTAAATGCCTGATTGCATAGTTTTGTTAAAACACAGTTGCGCGGCGCATGAATCTGCATCCAATTATAGAATCCTTACATGCTCAAACGTGCCGTAATAACCGGGATGGGCGTGGTCAGCCCTAACGGTATCGGAAAAACAGCCTTCTGCCGCGCCATCCTGGATGGCAAGAGCGGCGTAAAACTCATTACCCGTTTTGATACCTCTGATCTTCCCGTAAAAATCGCGGGAGAGATACAAGACTTCAACGAACTCGACTGGATCGAGGCAAAGGAGCGCAAACATGTCTCGCGCTGCGTGCCTCTGGCCGTCGCCGCGTCAACGGAGGCGCTGAAAGATTCCGGCCTTGACCCGGCAAAAATGTCGATTGAGGAAAAGCGCGAGATCGGCGTGGTGCTGGGCACCGGCGGCGGCGCACATGATTTTTCTGACGCGCAATATCACATGTATTACGCCGGCAAGGTCAAGCAGATCAGCATCTTCAGTATTCCCAGCGGGACCATGGGCACCATGTCCAGTGAGATCAGCATGAGGTTCGGTTTTCGCGGACTGAGCCACGTTGTGACCAGCGGCTGCACCTCTTCGACAGACGCGATTGCCTACGCCACCCGCCAGATCCAGGTAGGCACGCTGCCCATGATGCTGGTCGGGGGAGTTGATTCGCCGCTGGCCTGGGGCATCCTGAAAGGCTTTATGTTCATGCGCATCATGACTGAGTCATGGAACCATGCGCCGGAACGCGGATCGCGCCCTTTCAACCTTGACCGTGACGGCTTTGTCCTGGCTGAAGGCTCATGGATGTTTATCCTGGAAGAATATGAACATGCCCGCGCCCGCGGCGCGCATATTTATGGTGAGATCGCCGGCTACGGATCGACCTGTGAGGCCTTTCACCGCGTGCGTCTGGTAGAGGGCGGAGAAGAGCCCGCGCGCGCCATTGGCCTGGCGCTGAAGGAAGCAGGCATTTCCGCCGGCAACGTTCAGTACGTGAACCTGCATGGAACATCCACGGAACTGAATGACCGCATTGAGACCGCCGCGCTCAAACTCGCTCTGGGCGACCACGCATACAAAGTTCCCATGTCAGCGCTTAAATCCCAGATTGGACATCCGCAAGGCGCATGCGGCGCGGCAGGGATAGCGGCCACGCTCATCGCCATGGAGCACAGCCAGATTCCGCCAACCATCAACCTGGAAAAGCCCGACCCTGCCTGCGACCTTGATTATGTGCCGGAACCCGGACGCACCGTGAGCATTGAACATGCTGTGTGCAACTGCATTGCCTTTGGATCAAAGAATTCTGCGATGGTGCTGCGCAAAGTGAGCTAATAATCACATCTCTTCTTTTGCAGGCCGTTATCCCCGACGGAGGTTAAGCGAGCACGTGTCCTCATCAACGCGCGAGTAGGCCGGAGGGACCTTGCGCCTAGAAAAACTCGAGTGTTTTAAAACACAAGGTCCCTCGCTTCTATTCGGACGCTGAAGAAAACGCGCCCTCATTTACGAAGCTCGGGATGACGATTTATTGATGACCGCTGACTTCCATGAACTGGAACAACGTCCAACTTATCCGCGTCGCCGCCAACGGCATTAACTTTGAGGTCGCTACCATGGGCACGGGCGATCGGCTGGCCCTGTGTCTGCACGGCTTTCCTGAAAGCGCCTATTCCTGGCGACACCAGATGCCGATGCTGGCGCGGCTTGGCTATCGCGTATGGGCGCCCAACCTGCGCGGTTACGGCAACACTGATTCTCCTCCACAGGTGTCGGCTTACAAACCGCGTGTGCTCGTCGCGGACGTTGCTTCTCTCATCAAGGCCGCCGCGCCAAAAGAAACTCTGCTGCTGGCGCATGACTGGGGCGCTGCCCTGGCCTGGCTGCTGGCCATGGAACAGCCCCG
>DATBCN010000128.1:0-3243 GCA_036270475.1 Candidatus Angelobacter sp.
GCGGCGATGCGCTTGGAGATGGGCGGATGGGAATGGAAGAGCAGTTCCACCAGCCGTGAAGGATGGCTCTCACTCAGGTTTTGCCTGCCAAGTTTTTCCATGGCGGTGATGTAGGGCGTAACGTCCGCCATGCACTGCCAGCAATAGATGTCGGCCTGACGTTCAGTAAAGCGGGAGTAGGCATTGAGCGCGGGCATAAGCAGCAGTGAAAGTCCGCTGGCCACCAACGCCAGCAGCGGCAGGTTGGCAAAATCAGCAAGGTGCTGGAACATCCGCTGTTCATCAATGGCGTAACGCAACACCTGATTGGCCGCCCAGAAGCCGGCAAGGGTGACCACGGCCTGCACCACGATCATCTTAATCATGTGACCGTGGACGTGATGGCCAAGCTCATGGGCCAGCACGGCTTCAATCTCATCATTGCTGTAATTTTCCAGCAAAGTGTCAGCCAGGATGATGCGGCGGGTATTGCCCAGTCCGGTAAGCGCGGCGTTGGCTTTTTTGCTTTTCTCAGAAAGCTTCCATTCATACACGCCGCGTACGCGCGTGCCGGAACGCTCCCCCAGCCGCACGAGGCGCGCTTTAAGCTCGTCATTTTGCAGAGGGGCGAATTTATAGAACAACGGAAACAGGACCACGGGCGCGATCTGGGCAAAAAAGATGAACAAGCAGGTAAAGACCAGCCATCCGATGATCCACCAATATTGCGGCGACATGCGGATGAGCGCATACACCATTTCCGAGAGGAAAGTTGCCAGCACCAGCCCGAGCACCCAGCCTTTGATCTCATCCACGATCCATGAACCCAGGCGCTGATTGGAAAGGTTGAAGCGGTGTTCCAGACGGAAGCTGTAAATATCCAGCGCAAAGCCCAGCGCCTTGCTGATGACGCTAAGGAACGCGACGTAGATAAACAGATCCAGCGCATAGTGGTCGCCGCCGATATGCGTGGCCAGCCCGCTGAGAACGTTGGTCCATCCGGTGGCGAGAAGCGCAATGAGAAAACCGAAGCTGATGACCAAATCGCCGATTTCCACCCAGCGGCGTGAGCGATTGTAGTCGCGCGCGTCTGAGGCATCGGGATGCAGGTTGGCTTCAGTGATGGTCATTTTAGGCTTTCTGGACTTTGCTTTTCCGGGTTGAACTCCAGTGTAACGAATTGGGCAGATTTTGCGCCGTTGTTCGTGAGTGTATGCGTAACACCGGCAGGCACCCAGGCCAGCCAACCGGGCTGATGCTTGATGCTGTTGCTGCCTGAATCGGACTGACTGGCGAGATCAAGATCAGAGACGGCGATGACCAAGTGCGGCAATGTATGCGTGTGCCTGGCCAGTTGTGCAGAGGGCGGCAGGCTGAACATGGAGGCCAGCCATTGATCAGAAGAGACGCGCTTCTCCTTCTGAGGGCATATGCCGCCACACACATATGATGGATCGTTGCACTTTTCAGTACAGGTCTTCACGCTGCTGGAAGGCTGCAGCAGCTCAATGGTGATGTTATGAAACGGCCGGTCGCTTTCATTAACGGCTGCGTGGGCAAAATTTCCCGGTGTGTAGCGGACTTCGCCGTCCTTGAGATGGAGAGCCGCTGGCTTTTCGCCTACGTGCGCGCTCACCACGTCCGAGTCGCCCAGCGTTACAAACAGGTAATCATGGTTGTGGCGGTGAATCAGCGTTGTGGCTTTGGGAGCAACCGTTACGTCGAATACGCGCACGTATTCGTTTTGCAAAACCAGATGGTGACTGGGTTCGGAGGTGATCTCGACGGGCTGCTGCTGGGCCAAGGTGGCTGCGGCCAGAAACAACAGTCCCGCGACATGGGACGTTCTCATAAGTAATGATTGTAAAAATAATCGAGTGCCTCCGGCAAGCCGGTAAACGCCTGAAACGCCGGGTGCCTAAAGGCCAATGTACCCTTAGTTTTGTCGCTTCATTTTTTTGTCGCTGCGCTCCAACCCGCTTTGGCATTCTCTTAGTCGCGGTGCGTTGTCAGCCTTGCGGCAAGCCGCTCGGCGGCCACGGGCTTCGCGGGGCTTTTTCCGGAGTTATTTTTTTGTCGCTGCGCTCCAAACGCTTTGGCATTCTCTTAGTCGCGGTGCGTTGTCAGCCTTGCGGTAAGCCGCTCGGCGGCCACGGGCCTCGCGGCTTTTTCCGGAGTTATTTTTTTGTCGCTGCGCTCCAAACCGCTACCCTTGGATCCTCAGATGATCTTGCTAGTTTCCAGCGGAGCGGAATTCAAGCGTAACAACCCTGGCCGTGGTCTTGCCGGTATTGGCAACGGTATGGACGACAGGGTTGTTCCATGTGACCTCGCCGGTCTTGGTGTGGACCACGGTTTCCGGCTGGCCCTGGATTTGCATCGTGACATCGGCGTCCGCGAGCGGCACGTTGAGAAAATTTCCTGCATGAGTATGCTGCGCATATTTCGATCCCGGCGGCAAGGTTGCCAGGGTGACCGACCATTGATCGGAGGTAAAAACTTTCACCACGGTAACGCACACGGCTTTGTCCGCGGAGTCGCACGGCACGGGAACAGCGCACGAATCCGTGCATGCCTTCTGGTTGGTGGTGGGGCCCATCAACTCGATGGTCGCATTGCGAAATGGCTTGCTGCCAGTGTTGGTGACGGCATGCACCAGTCCGGCGGCGGTGAATCTTACGTCGCCATCCTTGAACGTTACCGGCACGGGCTGCGCGCCTTCCTTGGCATTGATGATCTGCGCGTCACCCACCGAGACCGAGAGATAGTCATGGCTGTGGCGATGCACCAGGCTTGATTTTCCGGGGTCAACGGACACGGCAAAAACGCGGACAAAAGAGTTGTCCACCACCTTGTGATGGCTGGGTTCAGATGTGATTTCCACGGGCGCTTGCGCCTGCTGCGTCCAAGCGGTCAAGACAAGGATAAAAAGCAACGCAACAACAGAGAGGTTTCTCATGGCAGTGACATTCTAGACGCGAGAACCAGGAATGCAATGAAAAGAACGCAAGAGAAGCCAGAATGGCTGCGGCTACGGAGAGAACCTGGAGGGATGCGGAAATCGGCGTTAAAGAAAAACAGTCAGGAAAGCCGAGTCAGGAAATTCGCGGAAGTCCGCGCCGTAGGTCCCGGCCAATGCGCCGCTGGTGCCAAAGCCGCAATGGCCGCGAATAATTGATGATGCCAAACGCGGCAATGGCCGCCATAAGGAGCACGCTGCTGATAATCAGAAAGACGCGCGCGGCGCCGGTCTGCGCTACCTGC
>DATBCN010000129.1:0-1653 GCA_036270475.1 Candidatus Angelobacter sp.
CGGATATCTTCCACGATTTCGCGGAACAACTGCTGCGCGTCATATTTGTCTCTGAAAAATTTCCGGTCCAGGGCCGAAAGCCATTTCTGCCTCTGCGTGGATGCCAGCGCCGCAAGCGCGATGATCGCCACGTAACTTCCGGCGTGCGTTTTGAGCACGGAAAACAACGGCTGGCTTCCCTGGGCGACGACAGTCCCCAGCAACAGGCCTATCGCCAGCACTGGAATTGCCAGCAGGACATGCCGTGCCAAGGCATACTGCACGCCCTGACGGATGATCACCCGTAGATCGAACAAACGCTGCTTGAGAATCGCGTAGGCAAAAGACATCGGGAAGATCAGCATGCCGACCGCGCACGCTATATCGACATAGGGCGACTCGAAGAATTCATAAAAAGCAGGGCTGAGATTGATCAGTGAGGTGCTGATCACGCGCGGCAGATAAAACATCATTGCCGCCAGCGCGCCAAACACCAGCACGCGGAAACGGCGCCGGTCCGTCACCGATTCCAATTTCCAGTAACTGACGGGCAATACAACCAGCACCGCCGCCAGATACACCAGGCTTTGCACTCCAAATACGACCAGGACCCACGGCGGAGTTAATGCCGTCAAATGCAGCGGGTCGTATACCGTCCTGCCGAAGAGATAAAGCGCGTAGAATGTCGCCACGATGGGCCCAACCCAGAAGCCGGCCCACAACCAGCGGTTCACAAACAAACGCTTCGGATACAGGCAGAAAAAGGCGGCCAGCAGCGGCGTGCGGAACGCCGCGCTTACGTACACCAACATGACCGGCACCGCCAAAACTACGGGCAAACTTCGTGTGGCGGCGGAGAGCCCCCATTGGAAGGCTTCGAATACCGCCGCCATCACCACCAGGACCCAGCCTCCGAGCCGCGAGACAAAATCGCGCGGCCGGTTGAACACTACAAACAGTCCGATGAGCAAGGTGATCAGTTTGTAGGCCAGGAAAATAATGGTTGAGGCTCGTTGTGTGGCGCTCCGCTGTTCCCAAAGGCTACCGTGAACAAGCAGCGCGACATCGAGAGTTTTTGCATCGCGCTGCAAACGGATCGCGGCCGGCTGACCGGCCCGGAAATTCATGCGTTGCGCGAACCAGTCCACTACCCGGGCGATTTGCTGCCCGTTTACGCTTAGAATCTGGTCGCCTGGCTGAAGACCGGCGCTTGCACCAGCGGCGTGTTCGTCAACGGCGGTCACCACGACCCGGCCGGAATGTTCTTCGAGACCTATGCCGTCGGCGGCCAGCCCGAAGAGCAAGTAGTAGCCCAGATATAGATTGCCTATCAGGCTGATGGCGGCGAGAGCCACGATGCGCCACGGATATCGCTTGGGATCCACGGGAATGGCGGGATTATAGGTTCATCGCGCGCATCTTGCCACCAATCAAGTAACGCCGCGGACCACGTTCAGTGACTTGAGGGCAACCTTGATTCAAACGGGGTAAAGTTTCCGCAGGTTTGGGCAGGACGCATAAGAAATCAGGACAAATTACGGATGCTCTTGGAGGCGCGGGTGAGAATCGAACTCACGCATAAAGGTTTTGCAGACCTCTCCCTTACCACTTGGGTACCGCGCCTCAATCTTTAATTATAACGAAAATCTTCGCTGCTTGTCAGGCGAATCGGCC
>DATBCN010000130.1:0-6326 GCA_036270475.1 Candidatus Angelobacter sp.
AGTGTGGAGTACTTCCGTAATCGCCTAGCAAGCTGTTTTTTTGGTTAGATTTACTGTGATTTCAGCATACAATTTGGGGATATATTCCTGGCTTTATGAAACTGCCGTTGCCGTCCCGCATTCCGATTCTGTACCTGATTCTCATCGTGTTGATCGCGGTGGGCGTGGTGCCGCTTTATTTCTATGCCACCAAGATGGTGGCGAGAAACCGCGAAACGCTGGGCAGCAATGAGAAGCTGTTGCAGAACAACGTGACCACTACGCTGGCGCAGTCGATTGCGCAGCGCGAGCGGGACATCAGTTCCATGCTTTCCAACCTTACCTATTCCATCAGGGTGACCAGCGGCGGCAATCTGAGCGGCAAAAATGTTGAAGCCGTTGATGTTAAGTTGCTCCTGCAGAATTACATTGAAGACCCAGACTCCAAAGTTCCTTATGCCCGGTTGATCAATACTGAAAATCAGTTCATGATGGCCGTGGGCACGCTTTATCCTGACACCTTCCTGGAAAAAGAGCTCGACCGCGGTCTTGCTGCCGCGCGTGCCGGACGCGAATACAGCGGTGAGCCGCTTTCCATTGGCTCCGGCAAGCAGGCCCGCACCGTAATGGTTGTGGGCAAACCTGTATTGAATGACCAGCGTGTTTACCTGGGATCGCTGGAACTGGTAATCGACCTGGAATATCTGGTGAAACAACTTCAGGAAGCCAAGGACCAGCAGAACCTTGATACTTTTGTGGTGGACCGCTCCGGCCGCCTGGTGGCTTCGCCCAGTGCGCGCTATGCCACGGGCCAGGACATGAATTCGAATGAACTGGTCAAAAACTTTGTGGAGCAAAAGCGTGTAGTGCCGCTTGCTGTCACCATGGATTACACCATCCATGAAGGCAAGAACAATACTCCCATGCTGGGCACTTACTTCCCTGTCTCTGGGCTGGGCTGGGCCGTGGTGGCGCAGAAGACCCAGGAAGAAGCCTACATCGATATTACTGACATGCGCCGCGACGCCATACGCGCCGCGCTCATTGCCATTGCCTTCAGCATTTTTGTCGGCATCTGGGCCGCCCGGCGGCTCACTACGCCGCTGCATGTGCTTACTGAATCCAGCCGCACCATTGCCGGCGGAGACTTTAGCCACCGCGTCCGCCTGAAGAGCCGCACGGAATTCGGCGAGCTTGCCTTGACCTTCAACACCATGACGGACGATCTGGAGCAGTTTGTCGGCGACCTAAAGAACGCGGCACAGGAAAACCGCACGCTGTTCCTGAACTCCATCCAGATGCTGGCCGGAGCCGTTGACGAAAAAGATCCATACACACGCGGCCATTCTGACCGCGTAACGCGCTATTCCGTCCTGATCGCCACGGAAATGGGCCTGAAGGAAGAAGATGTAGACAATATCCGCATCTCGGCCCAGTTACATGACGTGGGAAAGATTGGCATTGAAGATCGCATTCTGAAAAAACCGGGTGCGCTCACCCCCGAAGAATTTGAAATCATGAAAACGCATACCACCAAGGGAGCTGCGATTCTGCGTCCGGTGGAAGCGCTGCGGAACATGTTGCCCGGCATTGAGCTGCACCATGAGTCGTTGGATGGACGCGGCTATCCTTACGGTTTGAAAGGCGACCAGATCCCCCTGATGCCGCGCATTATCATGGTGGCTGACACCTTTGACGCCATGACCACCAACCGGCCTTATCAGGCGGCCATGGACCCGGAATATGTGATTCGGATTATCAATTCCTTGGCGGCAACCAAGTTTGATCCCACGGTTGTAGCGGCAATGACCAAGGTATTTGAGACCGGCAAGCTGCGCATCCATCGCGCGGCCACCGTGAGTGGAGAAGAAGCCGCGGCTGCCGCGGCGGTCAGCACACCAACAGAAGCCTAAGCGAACACTACTTTGTTTTTTTGGCCAGCCGCATTCCCTCTTCCTTCAAGCGCAAAAACCAAAGATATGTTTCGTCAATTCTTTGGATGTCCTGGTCCAACATCATTTGGTCAGCATAGCGGCGGATGGAATTTTCGTCGTGCCGTTTCTTGATCACGGTCACGATTTCAAATAATTCATACACTTTGGCGTGCATGATCCGCAGGTCCGCAACCAGCCGTATTTCTTCGATATTCAATGGATGGTCACTTTCTACTTTTTTCATTTTTTGTCTCATTCGGGCCGAAAGTGCGCTTGTCCCATCATTAGATGCTTATTCGCTTCTTATTGAGAAACAATCGATGAGAACCATTCTTGGTACTTTAGTGTCCAATTTACCTCAGCCTGCCCCCGCTGTCCCGTAAACCTCATCCGGCGAACCTTAACGGTGAATACCTGCCCACTCCCGCTATAATCAAGGGTTCGGCTGGGACGTTCATAAACGCAATGATTCAAACCCTATTTGGCAAGCGGGAACCTTCGTTTCTTGACAAAATGAAAGAGGCCGTAACGCGCACGCGCGAGAACCTGAGCGAGCGCATTGACGAAGTAATGGCCTTGACCAAGGAGATCGACCGCGGCACGCTGGACGATCTGGAAGCGGTCCTCATCGGCGCCGACCTGGGCGCCAAAACCACCCAGGAAATTCTGGGCAAGTTGCGAGAAAAAGCTGACCGCAAGCAGATCAAGGACGTTGCCGAACTAAAAAGGTTGATCAAGGAACAGGTGCTTGCCATCCTGAATGCCACGCCTTCGCGGGCTGGCAAACCCGCCAGGGGCGAGCCGGAAGTTGTGATGGTGGTGGGCGTGAACGGCACTGGCAAGACCACGACAATCGGCAAGCTGGCGCATGCGCTTCGCGGAGAGGGCAAGACCGTCTTGCTCTGCGCCGCGGACACTTTCCGCGCCGCCGCCATTGAGCAGCTTGAAGTCTGGGGTTCACGCACGGGCGTGGAAGTCATCAAAACCAAGCCCGGCGGCGATCCTTCGGCGGTTTTGTATGACGCTCTAAGCGCCGCTAAAGCACGCCACACTGACAGCGTGATTGTGGATACCGCTGGGCGCCTTCACACTAAGACCAGTTTGATGGCTGAGCTGGAAAAGATGAAGCGCACCGCGCAGCGGATCATTCCCGGCGCACCGCATGAGGTCTTGCTGGTGATGGACGCCACCACTGGTCAGAATGGATTGCAGCAGGCACGGCAGTTCACGGAATCCGCCGGCGTTACTGGCATTGTGCTCACCAAGCTGGACGGAACAGCAAAAGGCGGAGTGGTAATAGCCATCTCGCGTGAACTTGGGCTGCCGGTACGCTATGTGGGCGTGGGTGAAAAGGCGAGCGACCTTTTGCCGTTCAATGCTGCAAACTTTGCTGATTCATTGTTCGCTGCGTGAGCCGGCTGCTTCATCTTCCGTCAACCATGGCATTGTCACCCCAGGACGAGCTTTTCATGCGGCAGGCGCTGGATCTCGCGCGCCATGCCGCGGCGCTTACCTCTCCCGGCGCAAGAGTAGGCGCGGTGATAGTGGACGGCCAAGGCCAAGTCGTCGGCACAGGCTCTTACACTTTTGACGGGATCAAGCACGCCGAGATACTGGCCTTGGAACAGGCAGGCGCCCGCGCGCGTGGCGGCACGATCTATCTCAATCTTGAGCCCCACTGCCATCAAGGACGCACACCGCCTTGTACGGATGCGCTGATCGCCGCAGGAATAAAACGAGTGGTCGCGGCCATGGACGACCCCAATCCCAAAGTTGCAGGCAAAGGTTTTGCCCAACTCCGGGCTGCGGGAATCGCGGTTGAAATTGGACTGCTTGAAGCCGAAGCCCGCCGCATCAATGAAGCATTTGCCCGCTACATTCTCACTGGCCTTCCGCTGGTCACGATGAAATCCGGTATGACGCTGGATGGAAAAATCGCCGGGCCGCACGGCGGATCGGTCAATGCGCCCATCGCCGCCGACCGCTGGATTACCAGCGAAGAGTCGCGCGCGCACGCCCAGAGCGTGCGCCACGAATCCGATGCGATTCTTGCAGGCGCGGGCACAATTTTCGCTGACGATCCCCTGCTCACGGACCGCACTGGACTTCCGCGCCGGCGTCCGCTCCTGCGTGTTGTCCTTGACTCCCGCTTGCGTTGTCCGCTGGATTCACGGTTGGTCAAGAGCGCCCAGAATGACGTATTGATCTTCTGTTCATTCGCCGAGGAGAAAAAACGCCGCGCACTCGAAGATCGCGGGATTCGTATTGAACAGATACCGCCCGGCGCAGGTCCCAATAACGGCCATCCCGATCTCGCTCAAATCATTGCACGCCTGGGCAAATTGGAAATCACCAGCCTGCTGATTGAAGGCGGAGCGCTGGTAAACTGGGCTGCGCTGGCCGCTGGCGTAGTGGACAAAATCTTTCTATATTACGCACCCAAGATACTTGCCGGGACTGGCTCAATCCCTTTCGCTGGCGGCGAAGGCTTCTCCAGGCTCAGCGAGGCGGCTCAGGTCTCGCACATGGTCCTGCATCGCTTTGGTGAAGACTTCGCGGTCGAGGGATATTTGCGCGATCCTTATGCGCCACAGGAGGCGCACATCTGATGTTTACCGGACTCATTCAGGAAACCGGCGAAATCGCCGGCATCGAGCTGATTGCAGGCCAAAACGCTGGATCAGTGACCAGAATCACGGTGAAGGCGCAAAGTGTTCCTTCCGAACTGAAGACCGGTGACAGCGTGGCTGTAAGCGGTGTTTGCCTCACCGCGATTGATATTCATGAACAGCAATTCTCCGCCGATCTGGCGGATGAAACCTTGCGGCGCACCTCCCTGCAGCGGTTGAAAGCGGGATCACTGGTGAATCTGGAACTACCAACCCGTGCTCAGGACCGCATGGGCGGACACGTTGTACAAGGCCACGTGGATGGAGTGGGTAAAATTCTAAGCCTGCAAAAGATCAAATTTCGGGATGACTGGCGTCTGGTCGTCGATCTGCCGCCGGAGATTGCCCGCTACGTTGTCCCCCAGGGATCAATTACCGTGGAAGGCATCAGCCTGACTGTGGCTGCCATTGAGAACGCTCGCGTCGAGATCGCCATCATCCCGCATACGTGGCAGGCCACCAACCTACGCGCTCTGCGTCCGGGCGATCCCGTGAATATCGAAGTGGATGTCCTCGCCAAATATGCTGAGAAGCTGGCGCGAGGCAAGCCCCCCCACAAACTCGCGGTGGACGACCTTATCCGACAGGGCTATTGACCGGCGAAAAAAGAAAAGACCAGCACGCCAGATTCGACTATGCTGATCTTTCACGAAGCGCAGGGAGGGGTCGGTGCGCTTCCAAAACTATAGTTGCCGGAGAAGAACCACCCAGCAATTTAGGCGTTACCGGTGGCCACCAAAAACACGTACAGCAGGGCCGTCCCCAGCGCTGCCCACACGCGAAAATTCTTGAAACTGCTGTGTTTCGCTCATCTCGTCCTGCCTTCATCCTAATTGATAGGGTGGACATGGCTTAAAGCGATCTTTAATCGCTGCCAAAAAAGATAATGAGCGGACCTCATCGGAAAAGAAATTAAAGGGCAATTAAAGTCTCTAATTCGCCGTGCGCGAAATGGTCCCCCGGTCCTGGGACACAATCAAAAGCGTTACCACAATAGCTTCATGATCCCGGTAGCCGGCAGGTCTGCCACGACAAATTTATTGCGCTGGCCCAGGCTTTCCATCAGTGCCTCCGCGGCCATATATCCGCTGCGCACCGCGCCTTCCATGGTCGCGGGCCAGCCAGTGGCCGTCCAGTCTCCGGCCAGAAACACACGTGGCCACTGCGTCCTGGTCTCCGGCCGATACTTATCCAGTCCGGGAAGGATCGCATAGGTGGCGTAGATTTCTTTGATCACTGCGGCTTTTACAACCTTTGCTTCTTTCACCAGCGGAAAGAATTCAGCCAGTTCGCGCGTGGCCAGCTCCAGGATTTCCTCGCGCGACTTTTGCACCAGTGATTTTGACGCGCTCACGACCAGTTCCACATAGCTGCCCGGAGCCATATCGCTGCCGGCATTTTCCCGGCTTTCATGGAACTTTGACTTGTGGAACATCCACTGGATGGTCCGGTCCAGCAGCACCGCGTGAGGCAGCGCGGTGATCTCCCGATCAAACCACAAGTGGATTCCCGTAATCGGCGAGCCTTCAAAATGCGCCAACTGCTGCTTGATGGGCTCCGCCGCGGCATCCGCTGGCAGAATACTGCCGGCAGTCTGAAACGAAGCAGCAACAATCACGTAGTCAAATTGCTGTTCGCCTGCGGCCCCGAGTACTCCAACGCTATTGTCCTTTAGCCCGATCGCCGTGACGGATGACCGCAGCAGGACCTGGCCGCCGCGCGCGCGAATGTACTCAATCGCAGT
>DATBCN010000131.1:0-5408 GCA_036270475.1 Candidatus Angelobacter sp.
GTGTTTGTGCATTTCTCCGCGATCCAGTCCAGCGGATTCAAGAGCCTGCCGGAAGGCCAGGCCGTGGAATTCAGCGTGACCAAAGGCCCCAAGGGCCTGCAGGCCGAGAACGTAAAAGTTCTCTAAGCCTAGAGTTTACTGCCCAGAGTGAAAACAAGCGCTCTGGGCAGTGCTGCGTCCGGGCCGGGCGTAGCGCTCATTCCTTGAACTACTGCCGCAAACCCTTGTTGATCTCCTGCCTGCCACAGTTCGCCTGAATTTACCATGGTCGTTGAATTTCATTCACCTTTAGCACGTTCCACGACTACCACGTTAAACGTGCCAGGCTTGGCCCGCATACGGGGCCGTTGGCCGTTTTCAGCGGGCGCCGCTTCCATCTCCGCCGCCGAGAGGAACAGCCGTTTGGTCTTGGGATCAAAGGCCATGGTTTTTGCGCTTTTCTGCGTTGCAATGTCGCCTACAGACGTGTATTTGTCCGCGCTCTCCTGGCGGATTACGGAAACAGTTCCGTCCCAGTTAGAGGCGAAAATCAGTTTGCTGTCTGGATCATAGGCAACTGCATCCACCCGCTCACCGATAGGTAGCGTCGTGAGCACCTTGCCGTTCTTCGCGTCCATCACCGCCAGCACTTTGCTGCGGCATCCGATAAACAGCCGGGCATTCTGGCGGTCCATCGCCAGGCCAGTTGGCGTTTTGCAGCCAGTGATGGGCCACTTCTGTTTGACGCTGAGGTTCCTGGGGTCAAAGCTAACCAGGGTCGCGGATTCTTCCAGATTCACAAACCCTGTTCCCTTCCCGTCCAACACCGCGGCTTCTGCTCCTCCTCCCAGAGCAATCTTGCCGACCACTTCCTGTTTGTCGGGATCAATCGCGGTGATGATGGCTGCATCGCCATGGCATACCAATACATGTTTGGTTTGCGGATCGAAAAAGACAAAATCCGGATCTTTCTCCACGGAAATTGTTTTGATCGTCTTAAAAGTATTCGTATCGAAAACTGAAACGGTGCTGCTCCCGCCATTTGTGGTAAATCCCCGGTGCAGTTCCGGAACAATGGCAATGCCATGAACGCCGGCGGTGCCCTCAACTGTTCCCAGCACCTTGCCGGAATTGGCGTCAAGCACATCGACCTTGGTCCCATGTGACACATACAAACGGCTGGAGGAATCGTCGAATGTGACATAGTCAAACCCGCCATCGCCCGGAACCGGATACTTCGCTGTCACTTTGAATCCGGGAGCTTCCCCCGCTATACAAGCAGCCATAAGGACAAGGGTCATGCAAAATCTGGCAAATATCTTCATCAGCTTCATTCTCCTTGGTCGGTAGTTTTTTTGAATAGGGCTGGGCTATTCTGGGTGCGCCAGCTTGTTTCCCGCGGGGCCCACCTGAATTTCAGAATGTTTGGGACCATTTTTCACCGCGGCTTCATACGCTACGAGCTTCCCGTTTTTTGTAATCGATTCCACTTTGGTGATCGTCCCGGCGCCTGCGGCCTTGGTCAGGTTCTCTTTGACGTTTTTAGGCAGCCCATCGATTGCAACTTCTTCTTCAATCTCCACAATGTTCCCGTTGGCGTCCATCGATATATCCTTGCTATGACCGCTGACCGTGAGCTGGGCTTCATACAGGCGTTTGCCCTTTTCCATCTCGGTGGAAAATCCTCGAATCGTTGCGCCCTTGGCCTGCTCGTCAACAGTTTTCTGGACCGCGGCGGGGAGATCGTGGCTCGTGATCTTCTTTTCTTTATTTTGGGCATGGCAAGTTGATGTAATTGCCAGTGCAATCGCGGCAGCCAGGATCAACTTCGTTATGTGCGTTATGTGGTTCATCATTTTCTCCTGTTGCGACAGTGTTTCTTTTATTTAGGCAACGTCTGCATCCGGGCCTGATTCAGAAATGACGTACGGCTTTTGCATTTCTGCCCGTGATGCTTCAACTCTATGCAGGACACGCCTGGGCGCTTCGTCTTTTCGCTCCGCTGAGTTGAACGCCGGGAACACCAAGCCCTTGAACCACGCCTGGTCCACGCGTCCAAGATGGTATTGCTCGGAATGGAGCCGCAAGAACCTGCTGACGCTGGCTTCCGGAATGCGGTTCTGCACCATTCGCAGCCATCCCCATGCGAGCCAGTCTTTAATTGATCTGTTGCTTACACCCAGAAGCTGGCGCAGGTCGTCCTGGGTGTAGCCCTCACGGATGCGTGCGCTCAAGCTGAGTTCTTTCAGCTTGGCCTTCACCGACGAATGGGTCCGATTCAGCTTGGTCGCGAGCGCCTTTGGCGTCTGCCGTCCAGCATACGTTTGCAGGACCTCAACTTCTTCGTCAGTCCAGGGGCGGCGATTTGAAAATGACAGTCCAAGTTGGATAGCGCGGCCAAGAATAACGTTGCGGGTAAATCCACATCTGCGTTCAAGATTGGTTAAATTCGCCGACAGCTCAGCGCGGCTTCTCGCATAGAGGTACGCGCGCCCCAGAATTCCATCCAACTCTGGCGTCCAAAAAAACTTGTGCCGCACGCAAGGACGAGCCAGCATCCGGCAACTATGGCATAGTCCGTCACTGGCGCAGCCATTCATAGCCCCGCAACTGCTGCATTGAATTGGATGGTTCGGTATCCCGCGCATGAGCAATGCCGCTTTCCTGTTAACCTGCTGGTTCAGATTATCCTCGCCTTACCTTAAAACTTTCTGAAAACGGTCTATGCGATGATTGAAAAAGCGCCGTGGACAGTCAGGGTTGGTCCATTAGAATATCGCGCGCGCTGCTGATAAAAGGGACAGTATGAGGATTCTTATTGTAGAAGACGAACCCTCCATGGCAGAACTTCTGCGCAAAGGACTGGAAGAGGAACGCCATTCGATCACCTCCGCTTTTGACGGGCCATCCGCTCTGGAGATTGCCGGTAATGCTGAATTTGATGTGATCCTTCTCGACGTAATGCTCCCTGGCGTGGATGGCATAAAGGTCGCCCGCCAGTTGCGCAATGCAAACAACAATACGCCTGTGTTGATGCTTACCGCGCTCGACTCGGTCCCGGATATTGTGCGCGGCCTTGATGCGGGCGCCGACGATTACCTCATCAAACCTTTTTCTTTTACGGAGCTCCTGGCTCGCCTGCGCTCTTCCGCGCGGCGCGGCCCCATTCCACGTCCGGTGCAACTAAAGGTATCAAACCTTATGCTGGATTCCTCAACCCATCGCGTATACCGGGCCGGCCGGGAAATTCACCTGACTGGTACCGAATTTCGGCTGCTGGAGTATCTAATGCGGCGTGCCGGGCGTGTAATCCCCCGGCGGGCGCTCATTGAAGGCGTCTGGTCTGATTCCGAAAACATTGAGGACAATAACCTTGACGCGTTTGTTTCGTTCCTGCGCAATAAAGTTGATAAAGGACACGGGCGTAAGCTGATTCATACCGTGCGTGGAATCGGATACAGCCTGCGTGACCAATCATGAGCCGCTCTTTATCGATTGGCGTGAAGTTAACCGCCTGGTATGCCTTCTGCATGGCAGGGGCTTTGTGTGCGTTGAGTTTCCTGGCTTTTCTGGGGATGCGGACCAGCATTCATTCGACCGTTGATGAGCAGCTCCGTGACCGCATGAATTCGGTGCGGGATGCTATAGACAGCGCCATGAGCAGAGGCAATGCCGATGTTCTTCGGCAAGAATTGGACGAAGATTCAGAGCTTCGTCCCCAAAGCGACCTCTTGCAAGTCTGGGATGATCAGGGGAATGTGCTTTATCAGTCAGTCCCGTTGAGGAAAAATGGCCTGCCACATCCCAGATCGGTTTCCGGCGCCAGCACTCTATGGATGGACGGAACGCCGATACGAATTCTGGAAAGCTCGTTAGAGGTAAACAAACGTCTTTACCATGTTCAGGTAGCCACCCGCATGGAAGAGTTTTACGAGGCTCTGGGACGATTTCTGCAAAACCTGCTGATTTTTGCGCCTCTGGCACTGCTCATTGCATCGGCGGCTGGCTACTGGATCAGCCGAAGAGCGCTGGCGCCCGTGGACCACATAATCCTGGCCGCGCAACAAATCAGCGCAAACAATTTGTCCGCGAGACTCGAGGTGCCCGGCTCTGGAGATGAACTACAGCGGCTTACCGAGACTCTCAACCAGATGCTTAATCGGATTGAGCAATCGCTGGAGAGAATTACGCGTTTCAGCGCCGACGCGTCTCATGAATTGCGGACACCGATAACGGTCATGCGCACGCGGGTAGAACTCGCGCTGCGCCGTCCCCGCACGGCTGCTGAAAACAGCCAGACTCTTGAACAACTGCATACGGAACTCATCCAGACTTCTGAGCTGCTGGATAATCTGATGTTGCTGGCACGCGCCGATTCAGACGCTGAGCAACTTCGCCTGGTACCGGCAGATATTCACCAGGCCCTCACAGATGTGCTTGCCCAGGTTTCACCCATTGCCGAAGAGAAACAGATTGAGCTGCATGCCGCGCTGCCTGAATATCCGGTTTGGATTGCCGGAGACCCACAGCTTTTGCGGCGGCTTTTTTTGATTCTGATCGACAATGCCGTGAAATACACGCCGGCCTCCGGACAGGTCTCCATCGCACTCGAGGCAGAAGATGGATTGATCACGGTCAGCATCACGGACACAGGCATTGGGATTTCCGATCAGGACCTGCCCCACGTTTTTGACCGCTTCTACCGTGCCGACAAAGCGCGGTCCCGTGAAATGGGAGGCTCCGGTCTGGGCCTTTCGATTGGAAAGTGGATCGCCGAAGCGCACAAAGGATCGGTTACAGCCGAAAGCAAGTACGGAAGAGGCTCAACCTTCAAGGTTGCTTTGCCCAACACACGGAACTAACAGACGCAGCCGCACGTAAAAAGAGTTACTGAGCCAGGAAAGCACCCATCTGGGAAGTATATCAACTGTTTTTTCCGCATCAGTGGTTTAATGGTGCCGAGAGGGGGACTCGACCCCCCACGAGCCGTTTAAGCCCTGCGGATTTTAAGTCCCCCTCTCAATTTTCCAATTGCTACAAAGCCGCGTAACTAGCGGCTTTCTTAGGTGCCGCAATTTGTGAACCGTGAGGTTCGGTGAGGGCCTGTACGGGCCGGTTGGTCACAAATTGGTCACAGTCAACGTCTCCCACAGAATGCCATTCTGAAGGTCAGTTGCCAACATCGGCAAGATACGCTTTGGCTCTGGGAGCGTGACTGCTTGCTCCAGCAGGCCAAGACGAGCAAAAGTCACGTGGCCCGCAGGGTGGCCATCGCGCAGTTGGGCGAGATGGGCGCATTGTGATGCTCTTAACGCGTCTTACTGCTTTGTAAGCCTTCCTACTCGACCAGACTTTGTGACCATAAATTAGGCACGATTTCAGCGCGTGAGCCAACGCTCTTTAGCCGTAAGCCTGATCGTCCGCACATA
>DATBCN010000132.1:0-3167 GCA_036270475.1 Candidatus Angelobacter sp.
GAAAAACTCCGGATACTGCGGGAGCTGTTCAAAGGGCTGGGCCGCCAGTTAGCAGAATTTGCGCTGTTTCCGCGCTACACAAAGGAAAATGCCGCGCAGGTTGCGATCTATGACGGCTTCCAGAATTTTGCCGAGGCGCGCGGCCGGGGTAAAGGCGTGCTGTTTCTTACCGCGCACTTTGGCGGATGGGAGATTGGATCATTTGTCCATTCCCTCAACGGCAATCCCATGAACATTGTGGTGCGGCCGCTCGACAATCCCCTGGTCGACGCGTTTGTGGACCGCTATCGCACGCTGCACGGCAACAAAACTTTCGGCAAGCAGGATTTTGCCCGCGGTTTGTTGAGCGCAATGAAGCGGGGCGAAGTGGTAGGCATTCTGATGGACACCAACATGACGCCGCCGCAGGGAGCGTTCGTGGATTTCTTTGGAGTGCCCGCCTGCACGGCCACCGGAGTGGCGCGTGTGGCGTTGCACACCGATGCAGCGGTGCTGCCGGCATTTACCGTCTGGGATGAAGAGCTGGGCAAGTACAAGATCCGGTTTGACCCGCCGCTGCAAATGGTAAATACCGGCGATGATGAGGCTGACGCTCTTGCTAACACAGCGCTGTTTACCAAAGTGATTGAAGGTTATGCCCGGCGCTATCCGGAACAGTGGCTGTGGGTACATCGGCGATGGAAGACGAGGCCGCCGGGCGAGCCTTCAGTTTACTAGCGAAAGATATTAGCGCAAAAAAGGCGTACTACAGTTAGCAACGCGCCCCAGGGAAGGGACGGTGTCTCGCTTCCGTCAATCGCCAGTTACCTTGCTGACAGATCCTTCAGGCCGGTCTTTTTCAAAGAAATCGGAGAAATCGCCCACGAAGGCCATGATTGCCACAACAGCCGATCCCGCCAGGCCGATGAAGAACAATGTTTCCAAAAACAGTACTAGAAAATGCAGCATAATTTGGATTACTCCACTACTTCCCAAATTACGCGCCGAAGCCGTTAAGAACTTATAAAGAGTTCGGAAAGAAATCGCGCTACGCCAGGACCGCATGCCTCAGCGAACGTGGAGCCATGCAGCCGGAAGTCCCAGATTCAGAGCTTAACCAGCAACGCCAGGTTGAAGCGGTTTTCGCGCTTGCGCAAGTCTGGGAAGAAGCCGGGAACCAGCGAACCCGCCGCGCCAACGTTGCCGCCTGGTGGCGTAATCCCGCCGGGGCCAGCGAAGTACGGAACGTTTGCGGCGCGATGATCATATTCAAAGCGGAAAGTTACGAACTGGCTGGGCATGTAATCGAACGTGGTGGAAGCGTCCCAGGCCTTGAACTGGTCGCCGGGGTTCAGCGTGAAGTATGGTGTGCCGGAGAACGCTGTCGCGCCATTGATGGGAGGCAGGAGGACGAGATAGCGCCCGGGATTGGTGATGCCGCCGCCACCCAGCGTGACGGCATACAGGTCTTTATGAAACCAAAAGCGGTTGTAAAGCATGCCGCCGAGGAAAGCCTGCTTGGGGCCTTCTTTAGAATCGCCGAAGCAACTTACGCCGCTCCCGCTTTCGCAGCCTGCATCCAGCGTGAGCGAGAATGCGGCCTTGTCCAGGAGTCTTGCCGGATTGTCATAGTACTTGACCTGGATGCTGTCATCGCTGTGATAACGCGTGCGATGCGGCGCTCCCAGCGTGTCCTGCCCGAGCAGGTAGGTATTGGAGAGTATCGATACCACACCGTTTGGCCGCCACAAGACCTGGAGTCCGCCGCCCGGACGTCCGTTGAACACGCCATAGGATTGCCAGCCATTAACCAGCCACGGTTCGATCTTCAATTTTTCCGTGGGAAAAATCTGAACGCGTATGCCATTAAAGAACCAGGGAGTGTTCGACGAGACATAGGATGGCTGATAGGCCCAATTATCAAAGTTGTAATAACTGAACAAGCCGACGTAAGACATGAAAATGCCTGCGTCAACGTTGATCCCGTGCAGAACGTTGAAATGATAGCCGCCATAAGCTTCAGAGAGATAGCGATATGCGTCGGCCAGGTTCCACTGGCCGCGTCCGGGACTGGCATCATTGCGCGGCGTCATGGTGGAATACAGGCCGAACTGCGTCATCACGCGGCCACGCACGTTGCCATAGTGAAAGTCTCCGCCCACGCCCAGTTGCTGCACCTGAAACTCTCCGGTCCGTCCGCTTTCACTGGTGCCGCTAAGCGTGTGGTCCTGGGGATGGTTGAAGTCATAAATGTAGCTGATGTCGGCACGGAATTCCCCGGTGAAGACCTTCGAATCCAGCGGAGATTCTTTTGTGCGGCTGTTGCCGTTTAACCAGGTGAAGTCAGCGAAGGCGAAAGGGGCTTCAGCTTCGCTTGTCGAAGGAGAAGAGGAGGAATCTGCGGCAGAAGATGCAGCCGCAGGGTGGTTCGGATCCACGACTGCCGTGACCTTCATTGTGGATGCTGGATCTGGCTGCGCTGGGCTGGATGATATTCCTGCCCGTACTTCCAGTTCGGCAACGCGGCGCTCCAGGCGATCAATCTTTTCGAGCAATTGGCGTTCGTGGTCAGAAACGGCAGTGGGGTTATCGGATACTTTCTGGGCTGCGGAAAAACAGGGAGAGACCACAAACGTTAATAAAAAAAGAGCAATCCGTGCCGCATGAACCGGGACAGACCTATGCACACGGGGCCGCAGAATGAAATGCATGGCGCCCTCCTTCAGACACACCATAAAGCAGAGGGGCGTAAAGAAAGCGTTAAGATTCAGAACGGCAATCCACAAAATCGCGAAGGCAGCTATTCCGGGTCAAACCGGTAGCCAATCCAGGGCTCGGTTTTGATGTACTTGGGAGTACGCGGATTCTGTTCCAGTTTCTTGCGAAGGTTGGCAATGAAGACGCGCAGATACTCTGGCTGCTCCGTGCTGTTGCTGCCCCAGATGGTAGTAAGTATGGCGCGATGAGTCAGCACTTTGCCGCGGTTAGAGAGGAAGTATTGGATCAGGTCGTACTCTTTTGGCGTAAGGTGCACCGCTTTGCCGTTGACTTCCACCAGGCGCTGCTGCGGATCGATTTTGAAATCACCGGCTTCATAGGCGGCATCAGATTGCGGCTGCGTGGTGGTGCGGCGCAGCAGGGCACGCACCCGGGCGGTGAGTTCAGCCATGCCAAAGGGTTTGGAAACA
>DATBCN010000133.1:0-2817 GCA_036270475.1 Candidatus Angelobacter sp.
CGCATGGTCTTGAGTTCTTCCAGGCCAAACATGCGCGGCGCAATCACCATGGGGCCGTACTGTTCGCCCACGCTTCCACCGCACGGCATCAGCGCGTATTTGTCCTGCACGTAAGGATAGGCGTGAAAGGAAATGGCGCTCACATCATAAAAGCCTTCCATGGCCTTGCGGTTCAGCGTTTCAATGTCCGTCAGCGTGTGGGAGAACTTCAGCCCCGGCACGCGGACCTTGTTCGTGGCCAGGGCATAAAACATGAACGCGTCGTCAGAGTCAGGGCTATGGGCGATCGTGATCTCGCGGACGGAAGCGGAAACAGACGATGATGACATACTTGAAATCCTACAATACTCTTGGGTCCAGTGCGGAAGGCAAACATCTCTGCTGTGTGAAAAAATAAATCTCTGATTTTCGCCGGTAGAGAGGTCTGGTTTGCGCTTTAACGTCGGCGCCTTAACAGTGTTACGTTTTTTCCGCGGGTTCCTGCGCCGGTTGTTGCTCCAGCGTCGGGTCGGGCGGCGTTACATGCGGACGCCCCAGATGCCAGCGTAAGCGCCACAACAATGCTCCCACCGCAGCCATAATAGCCACAACCGAGAGCGCCAGGATTACATAGAGATACCTCATCAGCAGTGCGGCTAGGATACCAGAGCCGCTTTACGCCGACTTCCCGAAAAAACGCTTAGACCCCCACGGGGAATGGCTTAGTGTGGGGCTCGCGTACCGCGCCGCCGCGGCGCTCAAACCTGCCCTGCAGCAGAGACATCAATCCGGTGTACCAGTATCCCAGAACAAACAGGAGCAGGAATGGGATCGTCCAGTAATTGCCGCTGGTAAATGCGTAGGTACACATGCCGACGAAATATGTTCCCACCAGAAGCTCCAGCCACGGCACCAGGCCCAGCCGCCGGCGGTATTTCTTTGCCTGGGCTTTGTCCGCTTTCGACAGCACGGCATATTTGGGCGTGCGCTTGAAGGACGATTTGATGCCGAGCAGCGCTTCAATCACGGCGCGTGTGTTGGTGAGCGTAAGTCCGATGCCCAGCGCCATGAGGAAGGGCAAAAAAAGAAAGGTGCGCGGCCAGCGCCGCGGGAAAAGCTCTTTTTGCGAGACCAGGTAAAAGCTGGAGATGGAAAAAGTTGACGCCATGAACAGCGGCAGGTCAATCACCAGCATCTGGAACCATCCGCCGAATGACCGGATAATCATGGCCGGCATGAGCAGCGTGGAAAGCACAATCATCAGGGGATAGCTCAGATTTGCGCTCAGATGATAAAACGCTTCCACCTTTACCCGGAACGGCACATCGCTGCTGAATACCTTGGGCAGGATTTTCTTGCCGGTCTGGATCAGCCCCTTGGCCCAGCGCGCCTGCTGCGTCTTGAAGGCGGTCATCTCAATCGGCAGCTCGGCGGGGCATTCAACGTCTTGCAGATATTTAAACTTCCAGCCTTTGAGCTGCGCCCGATAAGAGAGGTCTGTGTCTTCAGTAAGCGTATCGTGCTGCCAGCCGCCGGCCTCAGCAATGGCCTGCCTGCGCCACATGCCCGCGGTGCCGTTGAAGTTGAAGAAGACCTGGCTGCGGGAGCGCCCGCCATGCTCCAGCACAAAATGCCCGTCCAGCAGGATGGCTTCGACTTCAGTCAAAAAAGAGTAGTTGCGATTGAGATGCGTCCAGCGCGTCTGCACCATGCCGATCTTCGCATCGGTAAAGTGGTGTATCACGCGCATCAGCCAGTTTTCCGGGGGAACAAAGTCAGCGTCAAAGATCGCCACCAGATCGCCCTTGGCCGTGGCCAGGCCATTTTGCAAAGCGCCGGCCTTAAAACCCTCACGGTTCGTGCGGTGGATATAACTGATGGGATGTCCCAGCGCCGCATAGCGGTCCACCACGGCCTGCGCCACCGTTACCGTTTCATCGGTCGAGTCATCCAGCACCTGGATATCGAGCTTGTCTTGGGGGTAGTCAATTTTGCAGATCGATTCGACGAGGCGATCAATTACATATTGCTCGTTGTAAATGGGAAGTTGAATGGTGACGCGCGGAAGATCAGTGAATGTTGCCGGCGGTTCGGTGGTCCGGTTCTTCTTGTTCCGGTAATACATGTAAACCAGCGCGTACCGGTGCATGCCGTATCCGGCAAGAATGACCATCACAATGAAATATGGAATCAGCAGCGCCAGGTCAAACCCATTGGGCGAGTAAAGACCCTTGAAGGTCTTGTCCAGGAATTGGTTCTTAAAATAGTGGACCAGCCCCCTCTGCGAATTGGCAAAGAGCAACAGCGCAAGACTGAGACAGACGCTCAAATACAGGCTCCCAAAGAACTAAGGCTCAAAAGGTTAGATTGTAAATCATGCGGAGCGAAGAAAGAGAGAATAATTCATGGAAAAGCGCTTAACACGCCAGAAGCACCAGCAAAAGGCAGGTATTAGCCGCGAATCAACGCGAATGGGAGCAATTAACCTAAAAAGATTCGCGACTATTCGCGTTCGCGGCGAATGACCTAATTCAAAAACAACTGCCGGTACAGCGTATCCCTGCGTTTGGGCACAAAGCCCGCATCGCGGATCATGCGGCGCAGTTCTTCTTCGGTGGTGCAGTTGGTAACGCCGGCGGAGCGAACCACGTTTTCTTCAAGCATGACCGATCCCACGTCATTGCCGCCAAAGCGCAAACCTAGCTGGCAAACTTTCAGTCCCTGCGTGACCCAACTGGACTGTACGTTCGGGAAATTGGAAAGATACAGCCGCGCGATGGCCAGCACTTTCAGGTACTCCACGGCCGTAGCTTCTTCCCAGTGGCGTCCGCCCAGCGC
>DATBCN010000134.1:0-3628 GCA_036270475.1 Candidatus Angelobacter sp.
GCAGACCGGCAATCACCTACAATCGATCTTTCAGCTTGCCACAGCAACCGGCGGAGGCTGCAGAGTAATTTCAGCGTCAAAGCGGCCCAGGGCCTGGCAGGGATGTCCGGCATGATAGCGCATAGCCAGTGCATTGCCGGTCAGCGCGACCTCTGTATAGCTGACCGTGGCCGCGTCAGGGCGATGGACGCAGACGCTAAACGATCCGCGCACGGGTGAATGCGAGGCGTGCAATCCACGGAGCCACTCCGCCGATCCGGCATCACGGCGACGCCATGCTTCATAACAGGTGTTGCCGCGGAGTTTGCGCGCCATCTCATCGGAGACGCCGGAAGAAAACCAGTGGCGAACGTCCCAGCCAATGCGGACAAACTGCAATTCTTCCCCGTCCCACCGGCACTGGCTGATGATCTGCTCCGCGGGGAAAATCCCCACCAGAACAAATGCCAGCATGCCGCGCAGATCAATGCTCTGGAAATGGCGCATGGCCAAGGGAAAACGCGTTGCCGGAAGCAAGACAGGAATAATGCCACCGCGGCTGCGCTCCTTGGGCGGCGCATTGGGGCCGGGATTCTGGTTGAGCAAGGCAAAGGTGATTCCGGCGGAGTTGGAACCGATCCATGTGCCGCCGCCGTTTTCCCGCGGATAAACGGCAGACACATTCGAAGTTGCAACGGCTGTTGGTGGAAGCGCAAGTTCCCGTGTAAGCCGCTCATCGCGGTTCATGCCCAGCAGGTATCCCTGGGGCTTCGGGATGAAGGTCAGCGTACACATCTGGGCCCGCCGCCGGATACGCGGAGGAAATGAGCTGACAAGCAATGCCGCCCGCGTACCGTTCATGCTCATGATACAGCGAAAGCAGCCGCGGGGCCGATTCATTTTTTGAATGGCCCGCATCAGCGAACCAGGAAGGCGCTGGCATGCCGTTACTCCTTTGGTGCATGCACTTCTAGTGTGCATAATTCATCATTTCGTTACTTTGCCTTCATCCCAGCTTAACCAGATTTTGATATTTCTCGTGCATGCAAAGGCCAAGGCGGCACAAGATTTCATTGGAACGTTCTGGCGCATCCAGGCAGCAGAACCAGAGCGCGCAGATGGTTTGGATGGCTTTTGCCAGGTCATTCATTGAGCGGGTAATGCCGCGGCCGCCACGGCCGGCAGAAGACCAGCAGTTACATTCCGCCCCGTACCGCGTCTGCCTGGCGCGAAGCGAGGAAGAGCGCCGCGCGGCCTACCGGCTGCGCTTCCGGACGTTCAATCTGGAGCTGAACGAGGGGCTGGAACGCGCCTATGAAACCGGCGAAGACACAGATGAATTCGACCGTTTCTGCGACCATCTTATCGTGCATGACGACAGCACCGGTTGCGTGGTGGGCACCTACAGGTTGCAGACCGGAGCTTCCGCGCAACGCAATCTGGGTTACTACAGCGCGCGGGAATTTGACTTTACTCCATATGCGGCCCTGGCCCATGAAATGGTGGAGCTGGGACGCGCCTGCATCCATCCCGACCATCGCAAGTATGAAGTGCTGATGCTGTTATGGAAGGCGGTCTCGCGTTATGCCGTGGCGCGCGGGGCACACTACCTGATCGGATGCAGTTCGATCACATCACAGGACCCGGGAATAGGCGGGGCGATGTATGAATCTCTTAAACCCATGCTGGCGCCAGAGCATTTGCGCACGTCGCCCACCGCGCCGTATGCATTTCCTATGACGGAGACGGAAACGAGCCAGCCGGTCCGTCCACCCAAACTGCTGCGCGCCTATCTGGCAGTGGGCGCGAATATTTGCGGTCCACCAGCGCTTGACCGCGAGTTTAAAACGATTGATTTCCTGACATTGATCGACCTCAATACCATCTCCCCGGCCATCAGGAGACGCCTGCTGGGAAAGTAAAGCCGTTTTTGTCGCGTTCATTCGTCATTCGGCATTCGCCATGCGGCGTTATGGATGGCTGTTGGGCACGAAGAATGAGGTGGTCGATCAGGTCGTTTGATCAGGTCGTCGAACCAGATGAACCAGATCAGCGGTGGCGAGAGGGTTATCGGACGTTAAAACGCACATTCTAAAGCAGAAAAACACTTGCAAATTCGCGCCTTCTTCGCTATAGTGTGAGAGAAGTTGAACGACCGGGAGCGGCGCCGGTGGGGAAACCCAGAAAGGCCTGCAACCCTACGGTCAGTGGGCCCTCGTATCGCTCACAAGTTACCGTGGCCCTGATGGACTGAAGCGTTGTCTGCCCAAGATGCGCTTTTCAGCAAATTCAGTTTGGGGCCAGAAGTGTGTCTGGAAAGCAGCCATTAGCAATTAGCCATTAGCAATTAGCAATTAGCCATTAGCCTTTAGCCTTTAGTAAAGGCAAAACCAAATAGTAAAGGCAAAAAACCAAACACAGGCAGGAGTGCCTGTGCCACAAAAAGCAAAACACAAGAGCCACCCAAGCGGTGGCTTTTTATTTGGAACGACGAGGAACAAAGTCTGTCCATTGGAGGTGGGAAGATGTCGACGAGTTTTTCAAAGAGAGAAGAGATCATCGCCGCTATTAAGAGGTGCGCGGAGAAGCTGGGACGAGCGCCGAGCCAAGCGGAGTTTCGGCGGGAAAGCAAAATCAGTTGGCACCAGGTATACCGGAATTTTCGCGGAATGAGGGCGGCAGTGCGGGCCGCGGGATTGGAGCCGGGGCCGCGAGGCAGCGCGCTGGACATAAATACGCTGACGCTGGACTGGGCGCGCGTGGTGCGCAAGCTGGGACGGCTGCCCAGCCGCGCGGAATATTGCGAACATGGGGTTCATCATGCGGGAACACTGCACGCGCGCATCGTATGGAGCCAGATGTCGCACAAGTTTGTGCTGACGGTAAAGGAGTTTCATCTGGAACTTGAGTGGGCGGACGTGGTGCAGATTGTGGTGGGCAAATTTCCGTTGTTGGAAAGAAGCACTCAGCAATCAGCACTCAGCATTCAGCCCCGAGAGGAAAACAAACAAACCTACCACGGAGACACAGAGACACGGAGAACAGCGGAGATAGAGTGCGCAAGCGCGCCAATGATGGTCATCGAGCGAGAGCCACACCGCGAATTAACGCGAATCGGCACGAATGGAACCGAGGGACCACCGAGGGCACAGATGACCACGGAGGCAGCAGGGCTGGAATCTTTACCACTGATTGCCGCTAACAACACTGATCGGCAACAAGGTGGGATGAGGCTGGGCAAGGTGGTGGTGGCGGATCTGGCGATTGAGATATTGATGGCGGCGGGAAGAAGCACTCAGCAATCAGCATTCAGCAATCAGCCGGAGCAGGGCAATTGGCAATCAGCAAATCGCAACTGGCAAAAACCATTCACCGCAAAGGACGCCCACCCACCCCATCAAGCCAAACCCGGGCTTGCCGGGGGCCCCGGCGACGCAAAGGAAGAGGAAAGAGAAACCAACCACGTGGAAATCGAACGCGTACCACTCATCGCCACTGATAACACTGAAAAGGACGCGGAAGGGTTGATGGATATGCACCGGGCATCCGCTGGCGGGCAAGCACCGTGTGGGCGGCCAGTGGTGTATGGCGAGCCGCTGGGGCTGGCTGCGATGGCGCATGCGCCGACGAACGAGCTAGGAGTGTTGTT
>DATBCN010000135.1:0-5046 GCA_036270475.1 Candidatus Angelobacter sp.
ATGACCACGCGGTCTTTGAATGTTCCCGGCTCCGATTCATCGGCGTTGCAGATCACAAAGTGCCTGCGGCCGGGATTGTTTTTCAGGAGATCGCGCTGCTGATGCAGCGCCTCCCATTTCTTCGCGGCGGGAAACGCCGCGCCGCCACGGCCCAAAAGCTTTGACGCGCTGATCTCCCGCAACACGCCTTCCGGTCCCAGTTCAATCGCTTTGCGCAGCGCGTCGTATCCTCCAAGGCGCTGATAGCCGTCAAGCTGCGTGGCATTGCTCTTGCCCACGCGGCGCAACAAGGCCAGCTTTCTTGATCCTTCCTGCGGCACGGAAAGCTGCGGATTGAGAACGTCAGGCGCGGCTGGCAACACGTCATTTGCGGCGTCAGTTATCAGCGACTGTACGCGCTCGGGGCTGGCCGGTGCCAGAACGCGCTCGCGTGGCCTAACCCCGGCACGCGCGACTAAAACCGCCGGTGCCCGTTCGCACAACCCGAGGCAGTTGCTTCGCACCCACATGGCCCGGCCTCCGGAGCAAGGACTTCCTTCAGGGCCAAGGCGCGTGTCCAGTTGATCGCAAAGCTCTTCAGAACCACGCGTCATGCAGGCAATGTCATCACAAACGTGGGCCACCACGGCCGGGCGCGGCCCAAGAGAAAACATTCCATAGAAAGTAGCCACGCCGTAAACTTCCGCCGGTGGCACGTCCAGGCGCAGCGCGGCGTAATTGATGGCGCCCTGGCTGATCCAGCCCATGCGCTTCTGGATGGCGTGCAAGACGGGCAGCAGCCGGTCGCGCTGGGACACCGCTTTCTGGTTTCCGCCGGAAGCCGCGCGGTGATCGCCATTGTTTCCCGGCGCTCCGCCTTCCCAGACCGATTCCGGCCCGCCACCCAATTCCAGATCGACGGCGGCTTTTTCTTCAGGTGTGGGGCGCGCGCCAGTCAGGTGAAGGTCCAATTATTCCTCCGTACACTTTTCAATTCGGATTGCGGTGGCTTTAAATTCTGATGTCCCGGATTTGGGATCGACGGCGTCAATCGTCAGGTCATTGGTGGCAACCTGATCGTGGAAATGCATGGTGAGAAAAGCCAGCCCGGGCCGCAGTCCGGGATCAAACCGCACCGGCGCAAGCACGGAGCCTCGCCGCGAACTCACGCGCACCTTTTCTCCTTCGCGCAGATTGTATTGCCGTCCGTCCTCTGGCGCCAGATCGATGGTCTCCGCACCGCGAAGCGGTGAAGAATACTGCCCTGTTTGTACGCCCGTGTTGTAGGAATCAAGGCGGCGTCCCGTGGTGAGGCGGATAGGATAGTGTGCGTCCAGCGCATCGAGCGGCGCTTCAAATTCCACTACGCTGAATGGCGCTCGCGGCCCAATCAACGGCTCCTGCCATAGCCGGCCATGCAAAAATATTTCTCCGGGATGTTGCTCGTCGTAACAAGGCCATTGCATTCCGCCATGCTCTTCCAGCCGTGCATAACTCATGCCGGCATTCATGGGGCTCAGGCTGCGCAGTTCGTTCCAGATGGATTCTGCATCTGCCTTGCCCCAGTCATGGCCAAGACGCTGTGCCAACTCAAAGATAATTTCCACATCGTCACGCACGCCGGGTGGTGGCGGAACAGCGGCGCGCACGCGTTGCACCCGGCGCTCGCTCGAGGTGACCGTGCCGTCGCTTTCGCACCAGCCAGCCGCCGCCGGCAGGACCACGTCCGCCAGCTCCGCGGTCTTGGTATAGAAGAGGTCCTGCACCACCATAAACTCAAGCCCATCCAGCAGCTTGAGCGCTCGATGGCGGTCGGCTTCCGAGTCGGCGGGGTTTTCACCCAGAACATAAAGGGTCTTCAACTCGCCACGCTCCATTGCATCCAGCATGCCGCTGATGTGCCATCCGCGCTGGGCAGGGACTTTTGCTCCCCAGGCTTTTTCAAACTTGCCGCGCAGCTCATGATTTTCAACATGCTGGAAGCCGGGCAGCCGGTCAGGAATAGCGCCCATATCGCCGCCGCCCTGCACGTTGTTCTGCCCACGCAAGGGGCAGACGCCGCTGCCGTAGCGGCCAACATGGCCGGTAAGCAGCGCCAGGTTTATCAGCGCCAGCACGTTATCAACAGCATTGTGGTGTTCGGTTATGCCAAGCGTCCAGCAAAGCTGCGCGCTTCCCGCCTTTGCATACGCATGCGCAACTTCACGGATGGCTTCGGCGGGAACGCCCGTTTCGCGCTCCGCGCGCTCCAGCGTGTACTTTTCCACGTGCTCGCGATAGGCGGCAAAGCCGCTGGTTGCGTGCTCAATGAATTTCGCGTGCGACAGGCCGGCAGTGATGATTTCACGCGCCATGGCGTTGGCCAGGGAAATATCCGATCCCACGTCAAGCCCGAGCCATTTGTCCGCCCACTGTGCTGAGCTGGTGCGGCGGGGGTCCACCACAAAAAGCCGCGCGCCGTTGCGGACGCCCTTGAGCACATGATGGAAGAAAATCGGGTGCGTCTCGCGCGCATTTGATCCCCACAGGATGATTGCTTCAGCTTCTTCCGCTTCACGGTACGAACTGGTGCCGCCGCCCGCCCCGAAAACCGTCGCCAGACCGACGACGCTGGGAGCGTGTCAAGTTCGGTTGCAGCTATCAATATTGTTTGTCCCCATTATGGTGCGGACAAACTTTTGCGCGGTATAGTTCAATTCATTGGTGGTCTTGGAGCAACTGAACATGCCAAAGTCGCGCGGATCATGCCGGGCGATGGATTTCTGGAATGCCTGGGTGACGCGCTCCAGCGCTTCGTCCCATGTGGCAGTGCGATGGGCGCCATTGTGCCGGACCAATGGCTGGGTGAGGCGGCTCTTGGATGGAACGGCCATTTGACCAGTCTCCCATGCGTTATTCTAATCCTTCAGGGCCGTTCGGCCATCCTGCATTGCGTAATGTACCATCCCATGAAACATGAGCTGGATACAGGAACACCTTCGCCAAGCCTCTCAGAAACTCGCCAACGGCCCAAATCCTGAAGGCCAGTTTGCCTTGGCCGCGCGCGAACGCTGGCGCAAACTGGGTGAGGAATTGCAGGCAGACGTGGCTGAATTCAACACGCACCGTTCCGGGGCAGACCTGGCCATGGACGGTGAGAATCCTTATCGCGTGCGGAACGCCGTCTCCGGATTGGAATTGATGCTCACGGCGGATTTTGATGATCGCAACGTGCGCTATGAATACTCCGCCATCAACCAGCGCAGCCGGGGCGTGCCGGAAGGTGGAATGCTTTCGATGCGGCAATCGCGGAGAGGCGCCGTGGAGTTCTACTCCGCCGACGAGCGCCTCACCTCGGAAGAAACGCGCCAGGTGTTGCTGGAACCCATGCTGTTTCCCAAAGAGCAGGCCGCGTAGCGCTCAAGCGCTGGCTGCACTCACCAGCGCGGAAAGCTCGGCCAGGGTACGCACTTCGTAAGCCGGTTGGGCGCTTCCCGGTTTGGCTGCGCCAGATCCCGGCCTGATGGACGGCCGATTCACCCAAACATTGCGGATACCCAGCGCATTTGCCGGGGCCACGTCATGGTATAGGCTCTGGCCAGCGTGCAGTATTTGGTCTTTGCTCAGGCCGCTGCGGCGCACAGCCTCTGCAAAGTTCCTGAGTGCAGGCTTGTAGCTCTGCATCTGCTGCGCCGTCACAACAAAATCAAATTCAACCGGCGCAAACTTTTTTCTGGTTTCGGCAAAAAGATCGTCATCCACATTGGAGATGATACCCAGCCGGAATTTTTGCGCCAGAGATTGCAGCGCGGGAATGGTGTCCACGAACGGCTTCCACCTGGCCAGCGATTCGGCAAATGCTTTGCCCTCGGCATCTGAGATTGTGATTCCCAGGCGGCGGCCCATCTGCCTTGCGGTCTCCGCCAGCACCTCGCGGTAGCGCAAGTAGGGGCCAGCTTCAATCTCGGCCTCAATATCCCCGTATACCTCCAAAAGTTGCGCATCGGGAACGCGCCGCCCATCGCGCGAGAACAGCGGACGCAACGCGGCCAGCATGCCGTTTTCCCAGTCGATCAGGGTCCCATAGCAATCAAACGTGATCAGCCGAATGGTTTCAAAGCCCATGCGGCAAGGATAAATGCCGCGATGGACGGGCGCATAGCGGCCGCTTCCCGAATCGGGAATCCTGGAGAGGCGGGACAATTTTCCTTCACGAACCAACCTCTTTTCAACTTTACAAACGCCGATTTTATGCGTATATATTGAAACGTTTTATTAAAATCTTGCGGGCACTCGGCCTGGCCCTGATAGTTTGCTTGTTGGTTGCAACAAAATCAGGCCCGCGCAATCTCCATTGCGCGAAAGGAGTCCTGGTATGGACGGCACGGTTTTCCCTTTCACGAAGAAGCGCCTCTCTCTGCTGCTGGTATTTTCCCTGCTCAGCACGGCCGCATTGGCCGCGCCAATTCAGATTTATGGCGCATGGCACTGCGGCAATGACGCATGTCTCTGGGGCACGGCGCGCGACATGACTGATTTTGACGCGAAGAACCATTGGATGATCGACCGTGGCGACGGCCAGCCTGCAATCAATCTTGTCGTGCTGTCCTTTGTGAATCCGTTGAAGCTGCTGAACCGCGCGAATGACGCGCAGACGGTAAACGGCGTTCCGGTGGGGATGAACCAGCAGGTTGTGAGCTACTTCACCAGCCACAACGTGCGCGTCATGCTGTCCATTGGCGGGATTACTTTTGTCAATGACTGGAACACCGCGCTTTCCACCGACCCCGCGCAATTAGGACTGAACGCGGCAGCGGCGGCAAAAAGCCTGGGCGCAGGCATTGAAATTGACTATGAGGAAAGCACCACTCCCAATCTCACGGGACTGCAGTCATTTATTACGGCCTACCGTTCGCAACTGCCCTACGACGCAACTGGGACCAACGTCGCGGCGCGCCTGACCATCGATGTGGCGGCCGGCGATCGTTTCCTCATTGATCTGGACCGCAAGGCCACCAGTGATTGGCTGACCACGGCCAATCCGGTGCTCGATTACGCGAATGCCTTGGTGCCCAGCCGCCAGCCCTC
>DATBCN010000136.1:0-11173 GCA_036270475.1 Candidatus Angelobacter sp.
GTGCATCACGTTGCCGTGGTGATCGCCAAAGATCTGAATCTCTACGTGGCGCGCGCCTTCAATATATTTCTCAACCAGCAATGCGCCGTCGCCAAAGGCGCGCTCAGCCTCGCCTGCGGCCGCGATCATTGCCTCTTTATATCCTGCGGCATCACGGACAATTCTCATTCCCCGTCCACCGCCGCCGGCCGACGCCTTGATAAGCTTGGGAAACTCATTCTCGCCGGGACTGGGCACCACCGGCACACCCGCGGCCTGCGCGAGCCTGCGAGCTTCGTTCTTTGACCCCATCGTGCGAATTACCCCGGAAGACGGCCCAATAAATACAATGCCCGCCTTTTCACACGCCGCTGCGAAGTCGGCATTCTCTGCCAGAAATCCGTAGCCGGGATGAATTGCATCGACGCCAGTCAGCCGCGCCGCAGCAATTATCTTTTCGATATTGAGATATGAATCGCGCGCGGGCGCTGCTCCAATCGGCACAGCCTGGTCGGAAAGACGCACATGCAACGCATTGCGGTCAAAATCCGAATACACAGCCACAGTTTCAATGCCCATCTCGCGGCATGTGCGCAGAATGCGCACGGCGATCTCGCCCCGATTAGCGATGAGTATTTTGGAGAAAGTCTTCATGGTCTATAAACAGCTAGCGATTCACGCCAGCCTTTTTCCGAAATCTCGAGCGTAGCGAGAGACCCTATTCCCGCAATCGCCTTCAGGAAATCATTCCCAGCCTGGCAAATCAATCAGAGCCATAGGGTTTGCCTCGCTTCGCTCGGGATAAAAACAATCAATGCCTGAACACTCCCCACTCCATTGTGCCCCGCACAGGCGCGTTGTATGCCGCCGATAATGCAATCGCAACCACCGTCCGCGTATCACGCGGATCGATGATCCCGTCATCCCACAACCGCGCGGTGGCAAAATAACAATCCGACTCTTTCGCAATCTGGTCTTCCAGCATCTTGCGCCCCACGGCCATTCTGTCTTCGTCGATGGGTTGTCCTGCCTTGGCGGCTGCCTCGCGCTTGATAATGTCCATCACGCCGGAAAGCTGTTTTTCTCCCATCACGGCAATACGGTGGTTGGGCCAGGTAAAGAGAAAACGAGGAGCGTAAGCTCGTCCGCACATGGCATAATTACCCGCGCCATAAGATCCGCCCACCATAATGGTGATTGCTGGCACCGTGGAGTTGGAAACGGCGTTAATCAGTTTGGCGCCGTTTCTGATAATGCCGTCTTCTTCATAAGTCCGGCCCACCATGAACCCGGTAATGTTCTGCAAAAACAGCAGCGGGATGTCCTGCTGATTGCACAACTGGATAAACTGCGCGCCCTTGCCTGCCGATTCCGACATCAGCACGCCATTGTTGCCCAGAATGCCCACTGGAAATCCGTGGATGTGCGCGAAGCCTGTAACCAGCGTCTGGCCGTACTCGGGTTTGAACTCGGAAAATTCGCTGCCATCCACCATGCGGGCTATCACGTCGCGAATTTCAAACGGCACCCGCACATCCGCTGAGGCAATACCCAGAAGCTCTTCCCGATCATAGAGAGGCCCTTTCACCTCGCGCAGTTGGTGCAGTCCTGTCTTGGCGCGGTTAAAGTGGCTGACAATTTCACGCGCGATACGAATCGCATCCATCTCATCTTCAGCCAGGTAGTCAGACAAGCCGGAAACCCGCGAATGCATCTCCGCGCCGCCCAGAGACTCTTCATCGCTGACCTCACCGGTTGCCATCTTCACCAGCGGGGGCCCGGCAAGAAAAACCTGCGCCTGCTTCTTCACCATCACCACGTAGTCAGACATGCCCGGGAGATAGGCGCCACCAGCGGTGGAGCTGCCAAAGACAACTGAGATGGTGGGAATACGCTCCTTGGAGCGGCGCGTAATCTCGCGGAAGCCACGTCCTCCGGCCACAAATATCTTGCTCTGCTGGGGCAGATCAGCCCCGGCAGATTCCACCAGCAAGATGCTGGGAAGATGATTCTCGCGCGCGATGTCAGCCAGCCGCCCGTTCTTCCACAAGCCGGCTTCTCCTGTGGCCCCGCCTTTCACCGTGGCCTCATTCGCGGTGATCAGGCATTCGCGGCCGCATACCAGGCCTATGCCGCCAACCACGCCCGCGCCCGGCGACTCGCTCTCCATTCCATGTCCTGCCAGCGGCGCAATCTCCAGAAAAAACGAACCTTCATCCAGCAGGAGTTCCACGCGATTGCGGGGCAGCAGCTTGCCGCGCTCCACATGGCGTTTTACGTATTTCTCTCCGCCGCCCTCGGTGGCGCGTTTCAGTTCTGCGTACAGCCGCGCCACCGCCGCATGCATGGCGGCATAATTCGACTGATAAACACTGGAAGTGCGGTCGATCATCGAGGCCAGGGGTTCCACGGGCGATAACTATATCAGGCAAAGCGCCGCGACTGAACAGCCATTCAGAGGCAAAAAGCGAAGAAATTCGGCACATTTCAGAGGGCATCCAGCAGCTCTCGATTCCAGCTCTCATGGGCCAACTCCCCATTGAGAGGGGCATCTAATCTTTTGTAAGCAGCCATAACTGGCCCCGATTACGCGAGCTTCGTCGCTCATCCTTGGTATACGCGTATCTGTAGCCGAGGGGCCGAATCTTAGAAACGGAAAACGGAGGATACTAGTGAGACAACATCTGAATAAGCTTGCATTGATCGTGGTATTGGGCAGCGGTTTCGCAGTTGCACAGAGCACGCCGCAACAGCAGCCGACATCGCCGTCGACTGCGCCTAGCTCAACGCAGCAGCCTGCAACGGCTCCTGACCAGGGCAAAAATCCCGCGAGCGCGCCGGAACAGATGCCCAGCACCGATCAAAAGAAAGACGATTCAACCAAGATGCCGCAGAGTGACGCTGCTCCTGCCGCCGCCCCCAATGGCGACGCCCAGGGCACGATCCAGTCGGCCATCCAGAAAGATCCAAGCCTGGCAAACTCCAACGTCACGGTTGACGTAAAGAACGGCAAGTCAGTTGACCTGACCGGCACTGTACCAACCAAGGAAGCCAAGGACACAGCAGAGCGCATTGCGAAAGAAAATTCCGGTGGATTGAAAGTAAAGAACCACCTGAAGGTCGCTGCTGCTGCGGACGCGACGCAAGACAAGCCGAAGAGCGATATGAACAACCCGAAACACTAAACCTTAACAACTGGTAGAACGAACACAGGCGGCCCGCAAGGGCCGCCATTTTTGCGTGGGTCGCAGTACCCTGGCCGCACCGCATCATGTCCTTTATAGCGCAGCGTCTCTATGCCTCGTCGCGATGCACCGTCTGCGGAGAAAATGCCGGCAGGCAGATGGCTATGTATTCCGTAGCTTCGTCCGGCGTTGAATACTGGATCCACTCTCTGGGATGGGCGATCACGGCCTGCCCGGCGGCAACATCAAACGTTCCGCCATTGTGGCGGACGCGCAGCCGCCCTTGCAGAACAATAGTGTATTCCTCAAACTCCGGGGTCTGGCCTGGCTCCTGCCATCCCGCGGGGCTGCGCATATGCGCCACGCTTACGCCAGGAGATTTTCTGGTCAAAATTTTTTCGGCTGGAGAATTTACCTGGCCAATGTATTCATCAATCAGCTTGGGCATGTTGCCTGCGGCTTGTATGCGCGTGGGGCTTTCAATGTGGGTTGGCAAAGCATTTCTCCTTGGGGCAGGATTGCGGCTGGCTTTTACGCCTCGGGCCTTACAAAGGCGCGGAATTGCCTCGCCAAGCGCGCCGTTAAAAAGGTAACATAACGGGTTTTCAGTTCCGCAATCCCACTTTCTTTCTAACGCGTGACAGGAGCCAGTAACAATGATGATCAAGCAGAGGCACACATGGGCAACGGCGTTTCTTCTCTGGAGTTTTATGGCGGCAGCGCAAACCGGCGTTGTGGAGCGGATCAGCGTGGATGCCACGGACGCCCCGCGCAACATCCTGCACGCAACCATAACCATTCCTGTTGCTCCTGGCGCTGTCACCATCGTGTATCCAAAGTGGATTCCCGGAAACCATCGGCCCACCGGCCCCATCCAGAATTTTACCGGACTCCATTTCCGGGCTGGTGGAAAGGAGCTGGAATGGCAGCGCGACCTGGAAGACATGTGGGCCTTCCATCTGCAGGTCCCCCCAGGCGTGAATGAACTGCAGGCGTCTTACGATCTGGTCACTTACAACGGAAAGAGTTCGCTTGCCTCCAGCAAAGTGCTGGATCTGTTATGGAACCAGGTAGTGCTCTATCCCAAAGGCGCGGCAACGGACGCGGTGCGCGTAACCGCTTCAATACGTCTGCCTGAAGGATGGAAGTTTGGCACGGCGCTTGCGCCCACGCAGCAAGGCAGTGGCTCGGTGGAGTTCCAGACAGTCTCGCTCACCACGCTGGTGGATTCACCGTTGATCGCCGGCGCCTTCTATCGCCAGGTGCAGATCAATCCTCCGGGTGAATCGCTTAACCATGTAGTGGACATGGTGGGCGAGAGTGAAGAAGCCATCCAGATTACCGACAAGGACGTCGCCAGCCTGAAACAGCTTGTGGCGGAGACGGGCAAACTTTTTGGCGCAAGGCATTACGCGAAATACCACTTCCTGCTTACGCTGGGCGACCAGACCGCGCATCACGGGCTTGAGCACCATGAATCCAGTGACAATGGCGCGGCAGAAGACATGTTCAGCAATCCCAGTTCGCATGATCTTGAAGCTGATCTGCTGCCGCATGAGTTTGTTCATTCCTGGAATGGCAAATACCGGCGACCGGCTGGCCTGGCCACGTCCAACTATCAGGACCCGATGCACGGCGACTTGCTGTGGGTCTATGAAGGGCTCACGGACTATCTGGGCAACATTCTGGCGGCGCGCACGGGGCTGCGCTCGGCTGAGCAGTTCCGTGAGAACCTGGCGTACACCGCGGCCATGCTGGACCATCGCGCCGGAAGGACGTGGCGTCCGCTGCAGGACACCGCCACGAGCGTACAAAGTTTGTTTGCCGCGCCCGCCGAGTGGACCAACTGGCGACGTACCGCTGACTACTATCCTGAAGGCTATCTGCTCTGGCTTGAGGTGGACTCGCTCATCCGCCAGAAAAGCAATGGGCAGAAATCACTCAATGATTTTTGCCATCTTTTCCACGGAGGCCAGAGCGGGCCGCCGACGGTGGTTACTTACAAATTTGAAGATGTCGTCGCCGCGCTGGACCAGGTTGTGCCCAATGACTGGACCAGGCTGCTGCGTGAACGCCTGGACTCAAAGTCTCCTCATGCTCCCATGGACGGCATTACCAATGGCGGATGGAAGCTGGTTTACACCGCCCAGAAAAATGCGACCATGGATGCACGGGAAAAGGACAATGAGAGCATTGATCTGAGCTTTTCACTGGGATTGATTGCCACCAAGCAGGGAGACATTCGCGATGTAATCCCTGGCTCGCCTGCCTACGCCGCCGGTCTTGGGCCGGGCATGAAGCTGATGGCGGTGAACGGACGCAAGTGGTCCAAGGACGTGGTTCGCGCGGCGCTGCGCGCCAGCCTTCATAACCAGCAACCGCTCTCGCTATTGGCGGAGAATGGCGAATACTACAACACATACCAGGTGAACTATCACGAAGGCGAGCGCTATCCTCACCTGGTGCGTGTAGATGGACAGCCGAATCTGCTGGATGACATCATCAAACCGCAAGCGGCGGCGCGGTAGGCACTGGACAGAAGCGCCAGAACGCTCGATTCAGGCCCTCCGCGTCACGCATTACCGGGTAAATGGCCCTTTGAGACCGCGGCGGTGCGTTCGAGTTTGTCCCAGGCAAAGGGCTTGCCGTCAATCGCGCGCTTGACTGTTTTGGCCAGCACGGCGGAAAAAAGCTGCCGGTAAGAGAAGCGCTGCAGCCAGAGATGCAGCAAAAGCTGCGCGTCTTCGCCCGTGCCTTCCACGCGCCGCTCCAGCAGGAAAGCCAGCGCGGATGCCACAAAATCAATGGCCAGAAAAATGGCAAAATAAAACGCCAGCCGCTCAAAGCTGCTGGGATCAGTACTTTCCGGGTGGAAATACCGTGAAGCCAGATATTCCAGGATGCCGAACAAAAACATGATGTCAATAAAAGGCGACACTAGCGGCAGCAGGATCTGAAAAATGATGATATTGGGCAGCGCAATCCAACCCAGGCGGCTGCGTTTGCGGATGGCAGCGCCATGCTTCCACACGGCCTGCAGAATGCCAAAGGACCAGCGAAAACGCTGGCGCATCAGTCCACTGGCATTGGTGGGCGCCTCCGTATAGGCCAGCGCACGGTCTTCATTCACCACGCGCCAGCCGTTTTCCAGCAGTGACATGGTCAAATCGGCGTCTTCAGCCACCGTGTCCGTATGATAACCGCCGGCCTGGCGCACTGCTGTCACGCGCCATGCGCCGATTGCTCCGGGCACCACGCTTACCGCGCCAAAGACGTTCAGCGCGCGGCGTTCAAAATTCTGGCTGGTAATGTATTCCAGCGCCTGCCAGCGCGTCCAAAGGTTCACGCGGTTTCCCACCTTGGCATTGCCGGCAACGGCAGCCACTTTGGCGTCGGCAAAATGCGGCACCAGCAGGGAAACAGCGTTCGGGGCGATTACAGTGTCAGCATCAATGCCAACGTAAATTTCGTCCTGTGTGAATTTGAGCGCATGGTTGAGCGCTTCCGCTTTTCCGGCATTGCCTTTGGTCAGCAACAGGACGCGGCCATCGGCTATCTCTTTCGCAAATTTTTCCCGCACCACGGCGGATGTGGCGTCCTTTGAGCCGTCATCCACCACGATGGTGCGCAAGCGAGGATAATCCGAAGCCAGAGCAGAGCGGACTGTGTTTGCAATCACCTTCTCTTCGTTGAACGCGGGAATAATAATGGTGACCGCGGGCTTGTAGTCCGGCCCGCCCACCGGCGCGGGTTTGCGCAGACGATCAAACGTGGCCAGCGCGCCAATGCCCAGAAGCCGCGCGCTCATAAGAACGTCGCCAATGAAAAATACAAAGACAATAAATTGCGCCAGCCATTGTCCGAGGATGAAAACATAGCCATCCAGCCGGGCGCCCATCACTTCATTGGGTGAAAGGCGGGGCATTACCTCGGCACGGGTCTTGCCCAACAGCTCCTCGACGCTCACAATCTTGAATCCGCGGTCTCTTAGTCTCTGAATCATCAAGGGCAGGGCATGCACCGTTGCTTCACGGTCGCCGCCGCCATCATGCAACAGGACGATGTTGCCGCAATAGAGCGGCGCGCGCGTCTGGCAGCCTTTGGTGGCCTCGCGCTGCACCTGCTCCATGACTTCAGCCACGATCTCATCCGAGCTTTGTCCCTTTTTCCAGTCATTGGGATCAATCTTGGAGCCGACCGTGATGTAGCCTTCCCCCTGCACCAGTTCCAGCGGACGCACCTGATCAGCCACGTCAGGCTCCTGGTCAATGGAATAAGGCGGACGGAAAAACAGAGGCTTAACGCCGAGCTTGCTGGCAAAAAGTTTTTCCGTAAGTCGCAGCTCCACGCGCTTCATATACCACGGTGAAATGTCACTGATGTCTGGATGGGTAAAAGTATGATTGCCGATGGCGTGGCCCTCATTGTAAATGCGCTGTGCCAGGCCGGGGAACTTCTGCGTCTGCAACCCGATGAGGAAAAAAGTTGCCGGAGCATTCGCCTGCTTGAGAATATCGAGAATCTTGGGCGTGTATGCGGGATCGGGGCCATCGTCAAAGGTGAGAGCAACCAGTTTTTCCTTCCAGCCATATTGCATGATCTGGTAAGGCTCTGGCAGCACCGTCATTATTTCAGACGAGACAAGATTGGTTTCCGGGTCCAGGGTAATGGCCCGCTCACCCGGGCTGGGCTGGTGCTGGATGAACAGGACCTCGCCATAGCCTTCGCGATCTACATCCTCTCCTGAAGGCACAACTTTGAGCTTTTGCTCGGCATGCGGCTCGGTGGGATTGTCCCAGATCTTCCATAAGGAACGGTCTTCTGATCCCAGACGCCATAGCGCAAAGGTGCGGATGCCGGCATGGCGCGCCGCGCGCATCTGGTTCAGCGCCGTTACGGCGTCCAGATACCACACCTGGTGCTCCGTGCCATTGTCCTCCATGTAGCCGAAGTGAGGATTGAGCGAGTCGGAATAGAAGACGATTTTAGAACTGGATTCCCGCGCGTGCAGCCATGACTCCTGCACATTGTTGGTGTCTACGTTCACAACGCGTTTGCTTTTGGCGGAAAGCGCCCAGTCATACCCGTAACTGCCAATGGCGCAGATGATCTTGGTTTTAGGAATGTCCCTGATGGCTTGCTGAAGGTTGTGGGCAAACCAGTCCTGTGATGCGATTGGCCCGGCGTTGCTGGTGGTTTGGTGCTCATCATAATTCATGATGACCATGCCGTCAGCGCTCTCAGCCAGGCGCTTGTAATCGTAGTCCTTGTCAGAAACCGGCACGTTCACAAACAGCCTGAGCCCGCGCGTATGCAGATCATCGGCCAGTTCCTGCACCAGGGCAAGAAAGCCGGGCTGGGATTTCAGCGGGATCTCTTCAAAATCCAAGGCAGCGCCCTTGAAATGGTCACTGCTCAGAAAAAGCAAAAGCTGTGAGCGAAAGTTCTGCCGCGCGGTGGGATCGTTGAGAAAAGTTCCAATGTTGGTGAGCCACTCCTTGCGCACCGGATCAAAATTATTGATGAGGGGGAAGACTTCCACTTCAGCTTTCTCAGCGCGTAGAAAGGGCATTACGCGGTCATCGGTGGAGTGTACAGCCCCGTTTTCAATCACCGGGAACGGATTGTTGACACTGTCAAAACCCTGCAAGTGTCCGTCTGGCGTAAGCACGTGCAGCCATTCAGGATAGAGAATATCAATTTGCGGATAATATTCCTTCAGCGATACAAAGCTGGCGGCGTCCCAGGTAACGTAATAGGCCGCGCGAATTCCTTCATCGGTATTCAGGACAACTTCAGACGGCGGCGCCTTGGTTTTGCGATGCGTGTTCTTTGGCTTGGGCTTGGCGCGATGCTCGATTTCCTTGATCGCGCGGAGGTTGCGCCTTTGTTCCGGCAAAAGGACGTGCGGCAGCGGATCTGACTGGATGAAAACAGTAAGGATAAAGAAGAGCACCAATGCGCTGATAATCGCGCCCCAGATGCTCAACAGGATGCGCAAGCGCCCCCATCGCTTCCGTTCCGGATCATAAAATATGGATTTTGCCATGGCAGGTTGTAGTACCAACCATCGTAAGCGGCAGGGCATCTCCGGTCAATCAGGCAGTACCCTCTGGGACCATTACAGTTGAATGAGCGGAGGGCCGCCTTTACACTGGCCTCAACTTCAAAATGAAGACACTGGTTGAACTGGTACGGCGCAATTGGCTGTTTTTCCTGCTGGCGACAATCGCCGCGCTGGTGTTGCGGCTCTTTTTTGTTTTCCGCTTTCCGCACGTTGCCGGAGACAGCCTGATTTATGGCGACATCGCCAAAAACTGGCTTGACCATGGAATGTTCGGCGTTACTGACAACGGCTTGCCGCGGCCTACTCTGATCCGCTTGCCCGGATATCCAGGATTCCTGGCGGCAATATTCACGCTCTTTGGCCGCGAACACTACACAGCGGTAATGATTGCCCAGGCGCTGATTGATACCAATACCTGCCTGGTGATTGCCGGCCTGGCGCTGGAGTTGATGAATGCCCGCGCGGCAAAAGCTACTTATATGCTGGCGGCGCTTTGCCCTTTCACGGCAAGTTACGTGGCCACTCCGCTCTCTGAGACGCTTTCCATCTGCTGCCTTTCACACACGCTTTATTACGGGGTACGCGGGTTGAAAGCGCTGCAGCAAGGGACATGGGGCGCGCATATTTGGCTGCTGGCAGGATTGTGGAGTGCGGCAGCGATCTTTATGCGTCCTGACAATGGTCTGGTCTTGCCGGCCCTTGCTCTGGCGCTGCTGGTGTTGCTCTTGCGCCGGCCCAATAAGCGGCAAATAGTCTTTGCGGGTGTTCTGCTGACGGCGACCAGCCTGGGACCTCTTGTCCCCTGGACAGCGCGCAACTGGCGCGTGTTCCACGTGTGGCAGCCGCTGGCTTCGCGCTATGCAAACGATCCGGGAGAGTTTGTGCCCCACGGCTTTAACCACTGGGTAAAAACCTGGCTGGTGGACTATGTGTCAGTAGAAGAAGTCTATTGGCGAGTGTCAGGCGAGCCAATCGATCCCAAGAGTCTGCCAGAACGGACGTTTGATACCCGTCCGGAATATGAGAAGACGCAGGCGCTGATTGCGCGCTACAACCAGGAACTTTATATCGACCCGGAGATGGACGCTCAATTTGAAGAGATTGCGCGCATCCGCGAGGAACACAATCCTCTGCGCTATACCATCTGGCTGCCGTTTTTGCGCATGTCCGATATGTGGCTGCGTCCGCGCACCGAGCTTTTAAACATTGAGACCCGTTGGTGGGAATTTCACAAGCATGAAGGCGAGACGGAGTTTGCCCTGGCCTGGGCGGGGCTTTGCTTGTTTTTTATTGTGGCTGCCTTCCGCGGATGGATGCGCTGGCGTCTGGGATTGGCAGGAGTACTTCTTGTTGGCTTTGTGGTTCTGCGTTCTCTGTTTCTCAGCACGCTGGAAAATCCCGAACCGCGCTACGTGCTTGAATGCTTTCCTGTAGTGCTGGCGCTGGCCGGAGGCGCGTTCGCCAGTTCTGCAAAAGAGAACAGCACTGCTCCTTCCATCTGGTTCACGTGATATCAGGATTCTTCAATCCAAAATGAAAGCCCGCCGGTTTTGAGGCCGGCGGGCCAGATCAAAGAGCGATCTTGGGTTAGAAGGTGAAACGTCCGCTGATGCTGACAACGCGGCCATTGGCAGTTGTCTGCGCGGGATTGTTGAATCCCACACCAAACAGGCTTGGGGCCGTACCCAGACCGGCATCTTCCATGTTCGGGTCGATGCTGGTGTAGTTGAAATGGTTCAGGGCGTTGGTAGCGGTCATGCGCATTTCAAAGTTGCCCCGCTCGCCCAGCTTGATGTTCTTAAAGATGGAGGCGTCCAGCCGGTTTGATGGAGCATCAACCAGCGGATTGCGGGCAACGTTGCCGAATGGCGTACCGAAGATCGTTTGCGCGGTACGCATGTTGATGATGTAACGAACGTCGTTTTTCGTGATGGGTACAAGG
>DATBCN010000137.1:0-3032 GCA_036270475.1 Candidatus Angelobacter sp.
TTGTGGAATTCATCCATGAAAGAGTCGTTGGCAAAACGCAGGATCGTAGGCGTGCGGAATTTCACGCGATTTTCCGCGACCGTGGGATTGCCGGTCTGCCGCCACAACGGCGCAGCCATGGTCCACTCGACATGTCCTTCGCTCAATTGCTTCACCAGATGTTCCCTGCTCCCGGCGTATAGGACGCGCTGATAATGCTGCTGCAAATCACGGTTTGCGCCTGCACCGTTCCACTGAACGTGGCCATGGGCGCATTTACGGTCACCACGCTTGCCGTGATTTCAGCCTGGCTTGCCGTGACCGTGACTTTGGCAGAGGCATTCACCGTGACGCCGCTCGTCTCCAGCTTGATAAAGTTCCCGTTACTGTCCTCAATGTTGATTGACCCCGGACCGTCCTGCAGCGTGATCTTCTGCCCGCCCGGCGTTTCAGCAATAAATTTTTCCTGGCCGTTCTGGTCATCGAGAGTGATCTTTACGCCATTGCGTGAACGCAGGACTTTTTTGTTGTTCTGTCCGCTGCCATCCATGGACTCAGGCGGTGAATCGCTTCCGTTCCACAGGCCGCCCAGCACATAAGGCCGACGCGGATCACCGCCTTCAAAGGCCACCAGCACTTCGTCATTCACGTCAGGGATAAACCAGCTTCCGCGATTGTTGCCACCCATCAAAGTCGCCAGGCGGGCCCACATCTCATAACGGTCTGAACCAGTGTCCGGCGACCAGGGCAAAGTCACTTTTACGCGGCCAGTTCCATCGGGGTCTTTGATATCACTAACGAGGGCAGGATAAATTCCAAACCAGCGGCCTCCGGGCGAAGCATAAGCGCCTGACTGCAGGAGCAGATCAACCGGCGAATTGTCGAGAGTGCCGTGCATTGGTTCTGCTACGCCCTTCCAATTCCGGGACGTTCACCGGTAAATTCCGTGCGGAAACCGTCCGCACCATCAAATACGTGCTTTACCTGCGTGAGGTAATACTTGCCGCTGAACATCGGCCCCAGTGCCTGCAGGTCAACATAAGTTCCCACACGCAGCTTGGCATTGGCCTGCGCCATTCCATGGGCGGTAACAAAGCGGCGCGCCGTCATCTTCAAGACGCTTTCTGCTTCCACCTGCGCCTCATTGCTGTTGAGCGGAATGGTATGCACCAGGGATTCCTTGCGGTCGCCAAAAGCAGACTTCAAAATGCTCAACCCGCTAGTGTCACCATTCAGTTCACTGCTGATGGCCTGGTCGGTAGCTTCATGGGTCAAGCTTGCTTTGCCGGCAACGTCCCATCCATTCACGCTTACCTTGGTGCGTTGTCCGGCGAGATCGGCAATCACCGAGAGTTCCCTGAGTTCTCCGCCGTAGTTCAGCCTGACTGTGCCATTGTTGCGGCTGGACCGTTGCTTGGCGTAGAAATTGCGGTCGTCCATCCAGACTTCAGCATCAATGCTGCGGGCGCGGTCACGGACAAAAGCCAGATCGCTCTGGTTTACCTGCGCCAGCACTTTGTAGGTAGGACCAGAAATATCGATGTTCGGCTGCAGACCGTGGTCCTGGGCAATCTTGTTCATCACGTCAGAATCACTGGCATCGACAAATGTGCGCGTACGGCGCGTCATACGCAGGTCCTGAAAACGGTCTTCCAGCAGAATGGCGATTTCCGGAGGGCTGCCTTCCCTGAACTCAGCTTCAAGCGCCGAGACGCGGCCATCGAAAATCTTGTCAGCATCAAGCTTCACCTGGATGGCCTTGCCAAAATCAAGCTTCTGGCGGTCAAAATAGAGAAAATCAATGGCATTAGCTTTTGGCCCCCAGTTTCCGAAGCGGGCGTCACAGTGATACATGCCGTGAACGTTTTCCGCGATGGTGAGCGCAAGCAAACCCTGGGCAAGAGACGTGTCCTCTTGTCCGCCCACAACAATGGACGGACGCGAGACCCGAATGCCTGCCGAAGTTGCTGTTGCGCCTGCTGCCATGGAATCAGTACGCCTCCAGCCGATGCTTGCGCTGATGTTTCTTGCGCAAATCTTTTTCTATCTGCTTCATCTTGTCCTTTGGTCCCGCATCACCGCCGCCCTGCGCCTGCTGGCCCCCAGACGGCCCTGACGCTTGCGGCGATACTTCCATATCATTGATCACGACTGCCATAGCATCTCCTCGCACTAACCAATCTGCGCACCGGCGCTGATGTTTACTCCGGCATTCACGCTAATGTCTCCGCTGATGCCTGCACTTGCGCTCAAACTCGGCGGGTTCAGATCAATCAACTGGCCCGGATCAAGCAGCCGGGGGTTTTCGATTCCGTTGGCAGAAGCAATTGCCTGCCATCCGCCATTCAAGCCAAGCCCTCCGCCGGTGCCGCCGGATTGATTCGCAGCCATGTTCTGCAAATTTGAGCCGGCTGGGGCCTCCGTCATGGGCGCTGTTCCCGGCGCTGCGCCACCACGGCGGGTTGCTGCCGGCGGCTCCTTCACTCCGTTGGAGAATTTGAATTCGGTGATCTTCTGCTGCGTCAAGGAAATTGCAACACTGGCCCGCAGCGGGCGGCCTTCGGCGGAAAATATTTCCAGCCCCTCTTCCATTGATTCCATGATGCCGTCAAAGACAAAGCTCCCCCAGATAAAGCGGACGCTCGGAGGAACGTACTTGGTGGAACGGCCGCTGCCTTCTGTAGTAGGCGTGATGAAGTAGGCGACGCGCGCAGTCAGTTTGCGCACATCATTGGCCTGAGGCAGTTCGACAGGCAACTCCGCCGTCACGTCAAAATACAACGTGACAGAAAGCTTGGTGGTCCCGGCGCCCACAAACTGACGGGCTTGCGGACCGTTCTGATCACCCGAACCAGAAGGCTGGGCAATCTGGTTGGCAAAGCTTACCTTGAGAGAATCCGGATTGAACTGCACCTTGGTGGTCTTGTCTGAATTAATCTCATTATTGAAGTCAGCGTCAAGCTGGCGCAGTTCAGCCTTAGCCAAACCTCCAACCTGCTTTGGAGTGTTGATTGGCGCGGTCGCCATTAGCCACCCCCTTGCGGACGCTTGAG
>DATBCN010000138.1:0-2819 GCA_036270475.1 Candidatus Angelobacter sp.
CCGGTATACGATTTTTGCGATTTTGCCACCGTTTCCGGTGGTCCGGCCACAACTACCTGTCCGCCACGGCCGCCGCCTTCAGGCCCCAGATCGATCACCCAGTCAGATACTTTTATGACGTCAAGATTATGTTCTATCACGAGCACTGAGCCGCCAGCATCAATAAGCTTGCGGAATGCCGCCAGCAGCTTGCTTACGTCGTCAAAGTGCAGGCCGGTGGTAGGTTCGTCAAAAATGTAGAGTGCGCCTTTGCCCGCGCGCGCCTTTTTGCGCTGCTCTTTTTCCTCCGGCGTGGCAGGATCAAAGCCCTGTGCGCGGCCTGTAGGGACAAGATGTGCCGCCAGCTTCATGCGTTGCGCTTCACCGCCGCTGAGCGTGGTGGCGGATTGGCCCAGCCGCAGATAGCCAAGACCAACTTCTTCAAGCACGCGCATCTTGTCAGTGATCCTGGGATGCCCGGAAAAAAACTGTAGTGCTTCACGAACGGTGAGGTTCAACACTTCATGAATATTTTTTCCCTTGTACCGCACTTCAAGGATCGCCGGCTTGTATCGCGTGCCTTTGCAGTCCTCGCAAACCAGCTCCACATCGGCAAGAAATTGCATCTCCACGGTCACGGTCCCGTCGCCTTGGCATGTCTCACACCGGCCGCCCGGTATGTTGAACGAGAAGTGCCCCGCTCCAAAGCCGTGCTTATGCGCTTCCGCGACTGACGCAAAAACTTCGCGGATGGAATCAAACGCCTTGATATAAGTCACCGGATTGCTGCGCGGTGTGCGGCCTATGGGACTTTGGTCCACCAAAACCACGTCGGCAATATACTGTCCGCCGTTAACGCGCTTAAATCCACTTGCTGCCGGGCCAGGCCCCGCGGTAATGCCTTTTTCCGCTGCCAGCGCCTGATACAGCACATCATGCACCAGCGTCGACTTGCCCGATCCCGACACGCCGGTAATTGCCACCAGCATTCCCAGCGGAATTTCCAGATTGATGTTTTTCAGATTGTGCGCGCGTGCGCCTTCAATGCGGATCATAGGCACGCCCGGCGTGCGCCGGTTTTGCGGGACCTGGATGCGCAAATCATGGTTCAGATATCTTCCCGTCAGCGACTGCGGCATCTGCCTGATCTGGTCATACGTCGCCGAGGCCATCACGCGTCCGCCGTTTTCTCCCGCTCCCGGCCCCAGGTCCAGAATCAAATCTGCCGCTCGCATCACTTCCGGATCGTGCTCCACCACCAGGATCGTGTTTCCCAAATTTCTCAGCTCATGCAGGATCGTCACCAGCCGCGCCGTGTCCCGGCTGTGCAGCCCAATCGACGGTTCGTCCAGCACATACAGCGCGCCTACCAGCCGTGATCCCAATGAAGTTGCAAGCTGGATTCTCTGCGCTTCGCCGCCGCTCAGCGTAGACGCCAAACGGTCGAGCGTGAGATATTCCAGGCCAACATCATTCAGGAACTTCAGCCGCTCCTGGATCTGCTCCAGGATTTTTCCCGCGATCTCCGCCTGTTCGCGCAAAAGTTTCAGCTTTTTAAAAAACTCCGCCGCCGCCTCCACGGTCAACTGCGTCAGCTCGCGTATGTTTTTGCCTTCGATCTTTACTTGCAGCGCGTCCGCGCGCAGCCTGCCGCCTCCGCACTCCGGACACTGCGCGTAACCCCGATACCGGCTCAGAAACACGCGCACATGCAGCTTGTATTTCTTTCGCTCCAGCGCGGCAAAAAATCCTTGTATGCCGGGAAACTTGTCTTCGCCTTCAATCACAAATTGCTGCTGCTCCGCCGTCAGGTCTTGCCATGGCACATCCATCGGCACGCTGCCTGGCTTGGCAAACTTCCGCAACTCCGTCTGGAACGCGCGATATTTCGGCTTGGTCCACGGCTCAATCGCACCCTCGCCCAGAGTCTTGGTTACGTCCGGGATTACCAGGTTCAAATCAAAGTCAATCGTGTTGCCAAATCCCTGGCAGCGCTGGCACGCGCCAAAAGGATTGTTAAAAGAAAACAGAGGCGGTTCTGGCTCTTCATATTTAATGTGGCAGTTCTTGCATTCGAATCGATGCGAGAATCGCCACTGCTTCACCTCTTCGCCCTCGCGCGGCGTGGTTTGGTCGCGAAGCGCCGCAGGCTCGCGGATCGCTAATTGGAAGACCGTCTCTCCCGCCTCGCGATAGCCCATCTCCAGCGCGTCTACAATGCGTGACCGTTGGTCCGCCGCAACCACAATGCGGTCAATCAGCACATACAGCGGCTGGCTGAAATCAATATCCAGCAGTGACTCCGGTGTGGCGAACTCAAAAATCTGTCCATTTTGGAAGAGCCGGCCAAAGCCTTTCTTCCGCAGATCAAAGAGCCTTTCCTTCAGTGCGTGTACAACCGTCTCTGGGATTGCCGCCGGCTTGGCGCTTTTTCGTGCTCGCGTTTTCTTTTCCGGCTGCGCCCCTGCGGTTCCCGCGGCCTGCACGGGGAAAAGCACATTCAGCCGCGTGCCTTCTTCCAATGTCAGAATCGTCTGCGCCACCTCGTCAACCGTATCTTTCTTCACTTCCTGTCCGCATTTGCGGCAAAAAGTGCGGCCCACGCGCGCATAGAGCAGGCGCAGGTAGTCATAAATCTCCGTGGCCGTGGCCACCGTGGACCGCGGATTGCGCGTGGAATTCTTCTGCCGGATGGCAATCGCCGGCGCAATGCCGTCTATTAAATCCACGTCAGGCTTTTCAATGCGCTCCAGGAATTGCCGCGCGTAGGCCGAAAGCGACTCCACATAGCGCCGCTGCCCTTCGGCATAGATCGTGTCAAAGGCCAGCGAGCTCTTGCC
>DATBCN010000139.1:0-4328 GCA_036270475.1 Candidatus Angelobacter sp.
CACGCGTGAACTGGTCAATAAACTCACGCTCCTGCTGCGTGAGATCGAGCTTTTGATCTTCCACCCGATAGCGCACCTGGGCCCGTTCGATCTGGGAAAATAGGGCCCCCACAACGATGGTCAGAAGAAAGACCACCATCAGAAGTTCGAGCAGCGAGAATCCAGCCGTTCTCCGTGACTTGGATTTTGTATTCATCACAATTCTCACATTCCCACAATCGTGCGCAACGTAACCGGGGAAATAAAGCCTATCCCCTTGCTCGTTGCCGTAAATGGCTGGCGCGCGGCGACAGTGATCAGTTTGCCCGAGTTGCCCGGCCCAACCAGGGTCACGTTCCAGCGCACGTCATAGGTCGTTTGCAGCCCATTGTTGCCGAAGACCGTGTAGTTCATCTGATAACCGTTAACTGCCGCAACGCTCCAGTTCATATCGCCGTTGCTGAGCAGCGGAGCACCTGCACCGCCGGCTGCCGCGTTGCCCGTGCTGTTGATTTGCAGATTGTTTCCCAGACAGTCAGTCACCGTAAAAGTTGGATTGGTGTTGGCCGGCGCTCCAGCAATCTGTTCCAACACCGCCTGTGCCGCGTTCGTCGCAGTCGTGTCCACACGGTTGCTGTTGTCCCGGGTCATACCCAGGATAATCATGACCATCCCGCCCAAAACGCCCACGGTCAGAATAAACATGGCCACCATGAGTTCAATTAACGAAAAGCCTTTACTGTTTCCCCGGAAGATCTTTCTACTACTATTCATGCCACCACCTACTGCCAACATGCGTTATAGCCACATGCCGATGTTCCGCCGCTTGGTTTGCTCAAACGCCAGCTCTTGATTCTTCCAGCGGGCGTCACGGTTATCGCTTCCCATCCACCATTGCTCTTCTGAATGAACCATTCGAACCCAGCGGTTACGCTCTGGCAAACGGAGGCATTGCTTCCACTTTCAGAGCAGGGAAGTCCTCGCGCATTAAAACCAATACTTGTGGCAAGTTGTGGCGCGGGACCTCCTGACTGGGATACATATGTGTCCAACTGTGAGTGGTCGGGCGGCGTGGCCTGGAAAGAAAGCCCGCTGGAGATCGCAACATCAGGGTTTCCGGCGACGTACGTATTGCCCGGATCGTCAGTGGCGAAAACCATGTTCGTGGCGTTATCGTACTTTGCATAGACTGGGACATTGCTCTTCACTGCCTGCATTCTTGCCTGCTGCAGCAGACTGGCCACTGCATGCCCTGCCGCATCCAGTTTGTACATCGAGTTGATTTGCATAATATTCGGAACAGCAATCGCCGAAATGATGATCAACACAACGCAAACGATCATCAATTCAATCAGACTGAATCCCTTCTCTTGGCCCATCAGGGGACCTCCATCGTGTTTTCCGGGGCGGCTCTGAAGCAACATAGACATGTGTAATATCTCTACTATCGGCAATTTATTTTCGAAACGAACACTGGCCGGCATCACGCCGCTTGGGGAGGGGTAGCGAATTTGATTCTAAACCCGGGAAGCCCGGGCAGATACGTAACCTTAGTACTAGGGGGGACCTCTGGTAATTTTCCCAATTTTGGAGTGTCGGTCAGCCCGGTTGAGGAATGAAAGTAATTTAAAAAAATTCTTAGAATACAGACCTTTTTAGGCAATGGGCTGCAAACGCCTGGAAACGCCGGACTTGGATATTCTGGCTATGGCGGCTTTTGGTTCTTGAATTATTTCGAGATGGGCGTGATAGACGTGGCGGAAAGAATCCAGCCTTTTTTGAGCTGTTGCCATACGGAAACAACGCGAAGCCCAGCCGCGGGAGCCGCGCTAGCACCGGCGGTCTGCAGGTGGAGAATGTAAGTCACTTTCATGTCCGGACCTTCAGGCATGACCTGCATTTCTCCCAATGAAAATTCCCCTACCGGCGATGTCTTCCAGTGTTGGAGCCATGCAGCGCGGTCAAACATCTGGCCGTCGGCGGTCACGCCGACAAACGTAGCCGAGATGCGGCGCTCAACGTTGGCCCAGTCTTTCTCCTGCATCGCCTTCCAGATCAGCCGTTCATGGTGCTCCGTGCCGGTGCTGATGTTCCAGCCAGGATGCTTGGGCTCGCCGGCACAGCCAGCAAGCAAAAAACACAGACCAACCACAAAGGACACCAAGACACACAAAGGAAACGGTGGTGAGGTTTTAATGTTGGTGAAATGCGGCATTAGAGGCTCACAGTCGAAGTAAAAGCATAACAAAAAAGGCACAAAGAATTGCTCCTTTGTGCCCCTTCGCGTCCTTTGTGGATCTAAGGCTTAGTCTCCGAAAACTTCTTCCTTCTTCTCCACCGCCGGTGCTGCTTTCGGAGCAGCCGGCGCAATGGCGCCGAGAGGAACAAATCCGCCTTCCGCCTTGGGCTCTTTCAGAATGTGCTCGCGATAGAGCGCTTCCATGCGAGCGTCTTCCGCGGTCTTCTTGAGCTTTTCATCGCGGGCGCGCAGCTTCTCTTCACGCGCGGTCTTGGCGATGCCCAGGTCGTCCAGCGTATGATTGCGCTCGGCATGAACGTGCGCTTCATTCAGGTTCAGCTTGTGCGCGCTCTGGTTCAGGCCCACAGCCTTGCCGCCGGCAAAGATTTCATGACGTCCGTGCTCTTCATACCACTTGGTGAGCGTGGCGGTCATGTGCATCTTCTCAATGATGTTGCGCCAGCCCACCCCTGTGTTGTAGGCGCAGAAGCTGATTTCGCCTTCCTGCGTGGCGTAAGGAATAATGCACTGCTCGGTGCGGCGGAAGTCATAGTTATAAAGGTCCTGGAACCACATTCCAGCGATGAACAGGAAATTCCAGCGGTCGGTGCGGCGCTTCTTGATGTCTTCAATCGTGCGGTCGCCGGAGACGCTGCCGTATTTCTTGTCGGCCTTCTTGGTTGCGCCGAAAGTCTTGTCAAACTTGCGCAGCAGATCAATCAGCTTGAAATGTTTAGGCGCCTTGAAAGGATCGTAGTTGCGCGCCAACGCCAACGCCATGCCGAAAACGGAAAGGCGACGGCCGCGGCCTGCATCATTCACCTTGGCCACGTCCTGCGCAATACGGTCACCGTTCAGGAACGCCGTGACAGGAACAGCTTCTTTGGTTTCTTTATCGATCATCACTGCCATGCCCACGCCGCAGTTCGGATGGCATCCGCAGCTCAGTTGTCCCCAATCCGCGCTGGGGCCATGGATCAGGTCAGCCCAGTCAGAGAAGGTAGACATAAAGGAGATTGGGAACCAGTCACGCTTGGGCTCGCCCAGGCCGGTCTGGTTCTTTACGTCATGCGCCAGATGGCTCAGCGTATAGCGCTGTGCCTGGCGGCGGTCGTCAGTGATTTCTTCGTCGCGGCCAGTGAATGAAACCGGCTGGAAGCTCAGGAAGCTGATGGTCTTGGGATTGTCCAGGGCGAACTGAATGATGCGCCCAACCTGCTCATTGTTGATGCCATTGATGATGGTGGTAACCGGAACAATGTCCACGCCGTTTTCGTGCAGGTTGTGGATGGCGCGCAACTTCACGTCAAACAGATTGCCGACCTGACGGTGTGAGTTGGCGGCATTGCCAATGCCGTCAAACTGCAGGTAAGCATAACGCAGACCGGCTTCAGCAGCCTGGCGGCAAAACTCTGGAGACTTGGCGAATTCAATGCCGTTGGTCGCGGCCTGCACTGAGTTGTAACCAACCTGGCGGGCGTAGCGCACTGCATCCAGGAAATAAGGAGACAACGTCGGCTCGCCGCCGGAAAACTGTACTGACATCTGGCGACGCGGCTTGATGGAAATCGCGTTGTCCAGCATGGTCTTGATTTCTTCCCATGTCAGCTCATGCACAAAGCCGACCTGGTTCGCGTCCATAAAGCATGGATCGCACATCATGTTGCAGCGGTTGGTCAGATCGATTGTGAGAACTGAACCGCGACCGTGTTTCACTGTGCTGGTGCCGTGATTGTGGAGCTTTTCGTCATTGTGTGCAGCAATGTCACGCCCAGGGAAAACGTCTTCCAGGTGCTTGAAGAAATCAACGTCAACGGCCATCACATCTTCAAAATGGCCGTGAATGGGGCAATCTTTCACCATTAGAATCTTGCCATCGCGTTCCACGATGGTCGCCTTGATCTCGCCCGCTTTTTCATTGAGCAGGATTTCATGCGGCAACTTGCCGTCAACAATCTGCTGGCGGATTTCCGGAACGCACTTGGGGCAGAGTGAATCAGTGGAGCGAGGCCAGCCCAGCGGAGGCTTGGTTTTTTGCCACGATTTCAATATCGGCTTGTCTGACCATTTGGGCGTGAATGACGGCCGCGGTTTAATGCTATTCACTTTT
>DATBCN010000140.1:0-7360 GCA_036270475.1 Candidatus Angelobacter sp.
AGGAAGGTGTCTCCATCGGGTGTTTTTTCCCCGGCGGTGCATAGCGTCAGGGTCCTGATTCCGCCGCTCACCTGCTCAACTTCTTGTTCGTTCAGGTCGCGGGCGCCTCTGCGGCCGAGTACACGATTGTCCTTATCCATATAGGTTTCTCCTTTTTTATTGTTGGTAAAAAGCCAGTCCATCAAAATGCGTTGGGAAGTCAGTCCCAGGAAATTGAAAAGCGGCGGCACCGGCAAGGGCGCCACCGGGTTAAAAAGCATCAGCCAAAGCTGTCAGCACTCATGCATCAGCACTCGTGGAGGAAAGTGTCGCCGTCCTTGCCATTAGGACCGAACGTGCAGACGGTTTCAGTACGCAGACCGCCGCTCACCTGTGCGATTTCTTGTTCATTCAGGTCGCGGGCGCCTCTGCGAACTAAGACTCTGTTCTGATCATTCATGCTTTTTCTCCTTTTGCGTGATTTTGGGCCGGGTCAAAAAAAGGCCCAATCTTTCAAAAGTGTTTTTTGCGGCCTTTAAGCCGGAACGATCTGTTAACAGCCGAGTTCTCCAACGTGCTGGTCTCCATCCGGGCTAGGATCGTTGGTGCAGAGTGAAAGAGTGCGGAATCCCCCGTTCACCAGGTCGGCTTCCGTGGGCGTCACCTCGCGTGCCCCGCGGCGAATCAATACTCTGTCCTGGTTGTTCATTGCTGTTTCTCCTTTCGTATTTTGGGTCCGCTTTGCGCGCACCCAAACCTGCATAAGTCTTTTTTAAGTGGCCCGCCCAATATGCCGCCGGAGCGCGCGCTGAATTTCATTTTTGCTGGGCATATGTGTCCCCCAGGAAGACCTTTGTATCCACGGCAGCGATGGCGCGCCGCGGAGACGGCCCTTCGGAAATTTTTCCGGTTCGGGACAACATGAGTACGCGGTCGGCGATCCGTATTGTGTCCGGCCGGTGGGCCGCAAAGACGCGCGTCATGCGCAGTTCCACGAGCATGGCCGCGATCCGTTGTTCCGTAGGCACGTCAAGATGGCTGGTGGCTTCATCCAGAATCAGGATGGAAGGGCGCTGATACAGCGCGCGCGCCAGCAAAAGGCGTTGCTGTTGTCCGCCGGAGATGGCCGATCCCATGTCGCCAATCAGCGTGTTGTAGCCCATGTGCATGGCGGCGATTTCGTCATCCAGGCAGGCGAGACGGGCGCACTCCTCCACGCGGGAGGAGTCAGCGACATCCGCGGCGAAAGCAATGTTGTCCGCGATGGTCCCGGCAAAAAGACAATCGTCCTGCAAAACAAAGCCCACATTGCCCAGCACGGCGGCGCGGCTGGCGCAAACGGAATGTCCATTGATGATTACGTCGCCGGATTGCGGCTTAAGCAGCCCGGCCATCAATTTGAGCAGCGTCGATTTTCCCGCCCCGGAAGGGCCGACAACCGCCACGCACTCGCCCGGAGCGATGGTGAAAGAGACATCTTCCAGCAGCCACGGTTCAGTATCTGAATAGCGGAAGTAGAGATGCTTTACCTGAATGGAACCATCTTCCAGCTCTGGACTGACAGTGTCCATGAGAGTTGACTCCGGTTTTTCCAGTACCACGTCCGCCAGCCGCTGGACCTGGAGAGAGAGCATGCGGAAATCAAAAAGGCGATCCACCAGGTTAGTGATGCGGGCCTTGAATTGCTCCTGATAGGCGACGAAGGCAAACAGCATGCCGACGCTGAATTTTCCGCCCAGGACCAAGGTCGCGCCCATCCAGACCACGGCCACCGACTGCAGGCCGAAAATCAATCCGTTGGCGGCCTTGAACAGCAGCGTGAGTTTTTCCGTGGCGACCTGGGCATTGGTGGAGTCGGCCAGCAGGTTCATCCAGCGGGTCTTGCGGCTATCTTCACGGCCAAGCACCTTGATGGTGCGAATGCCGCGGAGCGTCTCAATCATGAAGCCCTGCTGCCGCGAGAGGCGCATGATCTGGTCTTCCATGGATTGCCGCAGCGGGAGATAAGCCAGGTTGCGCAGCGCAACATAAAGCGCAACGCTGACAATGACGATCAGCGCCAGCTTGCTGCTATAGAAAAACATGACGCCGAGAACGAAGATGGAGATCAAGCCGTCAAGCACGGTTTCAATAAAGTTGTTGGTAAGGGTGCGCTGGATGGCTTCCGCGCCGTCAAAGCGCGAGAGGATATCGCCAAAATAGCGTTTTTCAAAAAATGAAACCGGCAGACGGACCAGGTGCGAGAACAGGTTGGCATACCACTGCAGCTTGAGTGATATGCCAAAGTAGAGAGTTGTCCAGCTTCGCAATGCTCCAAGAAGGGACTGCAGGGCGATCAGCAGCATAAAGCCGGCGCCCAGCGTGAAGAGCAGATTGTGATCGAAGGAGGCCAGGACCTTGTCCACGGTGAGCTGCAGGAACAAGGGGCTGATGATGGAGAACAACTCCAGAGCGGCGGCAAGAGCAAAGATCTGTCCCAGGGCGCGTTTCAGGCCGACAATGCGGCCGATGAGATCGCGCAGACGGAGCGGGCGGCGTTCGTCGCGCGGCGCGAAGCTGGGCGTGGGTGTAAGTTCCAGCGCGACGCCGGTGAAATGGCGGCTGGCTTCAGCAAAACTGACGCGGCGCGGCCCAGTGGCAGGGTCATGCAGATAGACGTATTTCCGCGTGACTTTCCTGAGCACCACAAAGTGGTCCATCTTCCAGTGCAGGATGCAGGGTGTTTTCAGCCAAGCCAGGTCTTCCAGCTCCACACGCAGCGGGCGACCGGTAAGATCGAGCGCGGCGGCAAACCGGATGATGTGGTTCAACGTGGCCCCGCGCAGGGAAACAGAGAAGCGCCGCCGCAGCACGGCAAGGTCAATTTGCGCGCCGTGGTAGCCGGCGACCATGGCCAGGCATGCCAGGCCGCACTCCGCCGCCTCAGTCTGAAAGACCAGCGGCAATTTTTGTCCCCAGGTCAATTTCATTGTCCCCAAGCCACTTGTGTTCCGCGGTCCGTTCAGCCTCCAGACCGATCGAAGAACCACTTGATTAGAGGTTTACGCCCCAGCGGGATGTCCGCTTCCATTCTTGTCCCCATTTGCGGTGAAGGGTTGAGTTGAGAAATACGTGCCGCCTGTGGCGGGAGCGACACCTTGATTCTGTAGACCAAAGCTGTTTCTGCCGGCCCGGCCGGGGCCAGGTCCATGCTGGAGAGTTCAGCGGGTTCCAGCGGCGCAGTAGGGACATCCAAGACCGTGCCTACCTGTTGTGCATGGGGCGCAGAGCAGTTCTCACAACGCAAGGCCAACTGGCTGCCAGGATGCAATTTGCCGATCAGTGAGGCAGGCACGTAGAACTCAGCTTCGACCTTCGTAGAGAAAGAGTTAGAGGCGGATTGATTCACTGTAACGATCCCAGGGACCCGCGCCTTTTCGGTGTATTGGCCGAGCAGGAAAAATCCCAGCACCGCGGACGTTATGCCGATGCCAAACCAACCCAGCAACATAAGGGAAAAAGGACGTATAAGGATGATTTCGCCATGAAACTTCTGCTGCAGCGCGGCAAGCGCTTCCGGGCGGAACAGCGGCAGAGGCTGTGAGGTGCTGGTATTGCGGTCCGCAGATTCGAAAGTTTTGTCTGGTATTGGCATCTGCTGTTCTCTTCAGTTGCACACCAAAGTTGCACACCAACGCGCTTTCGCACTATCCGACGAAGAATTAAATGGTAAGGCGTGAGACAAAGGAAGGGATAAGAAATCGTTAAGAAAAATTCAGAGCCGTTCCAAAACGGGAAGACGGCAGCACGCAACTTGTCCCAGTTCGTTACAATTTCAGGGTCAGCCATATTTTTCAGGAGGTTACTCGATGTCGTTTGAAATCATTCAAGATACATTCCGTGTGACAAATTTAAAGAATGAATCTGCAGAGTACCTGGCCAAGAGAGACGAATTGCGCATTGCGGAAATTGAGATGATGCGCCAGATTGAGCAGGTGGCAGCGATGCGCCGCAAGCTGCCGAAGGGCCAGACCATGGAAGATTACGTCTTTCAGGAAGGCCCCGCAGACTTAAGTGCAGGCGATGAGCCTGTGCGGACGGTGCGGTTGAGTGAACTGTTTACGGCGCCGAACCGTTCGTTAATTCTTTACCAGTTCATGTTTGGCAAGAAAAATACCAACCCGTGCCCGATGTGTACCATGTTTATCGATGGCTGGAACGGCGTGGCCCATCATCTGGCGCAAAATGTTGACGTGGCGATTGTGGCTGCCGCTGATCCTAAGGAATTGCGCGCGCATGCCCGCAAACGTGGATGGGACAATTTACGCCTGCTCAGCTGTGGGATGAACACTTTTAAGTTTGATATGGGCAGCGAGGATGGTGAAGGAAACCAGGATTCGGCAGTATCGGTATTCACCAAAGAGAGCGATGGAGCGGTCTGTCACTTCTATACAGCACGACCCTGGGTGTCGAAGGAAATCCGGGAGCGGGGCGAGGATATGTTGTCCCCTGTTTACAATGTGCTGGACCTTACGCCGCAGGGGCGCGGCGATTGGTATGCGTCGTTTCAGTATCCGATACAAGTGAAGAGATAAGCGATTTTGGCCAAGCGCCAAAAAATGTTTCGGCACGCCTAAAAGGCGTGCAATTTTCAAATCTTACGCCACTACACTGGGGGCCGCAGCACGTTTGGGGAGGATTTCACCGATCCGGCGAATCTGCGCGCCCACGCCCTTGAGCTTTTCTTCTATCCGTTCATAGCCGCGGTCCACGTGGTAGACACGGTCGATGATGGTTTCGCCATCGGCAACCAGGGCGGCGATGACCAGAGATGCTGAAGCGCGCAGGTCAGAGCACTGGACGGCGGCGGAGCTGAGCGGAGTTTTTCCACGAACAATGGCGCGGCGGCCTTCCACCTTGATATTGGCGCCCATCCGCACCAGTTCATGCGCGTGCATGAAGCGGTTCTCAAAAATATTTTCCGCGATAATAGATGTGCCGTGCGCCTGCGTGGCCAGCGTCATATATTGGGCCTGCATGTCCGTGGGAAAGCCGGGATATTCTTCGGTGGTGACGTCGGCGGCAATAAGTTGATGGCCGTTGGTGACGCGCATGGAATCGGGGGCAGTGCGGATGCGCACGCCGCACTCTTCCAGTTTTTGAATCAGCGCGCCCAGATGCGTGGGATCACAGTTGGTGAGCGTAAGGTCACCGCCGGTGAGCACCGCGGCAATCACGAAGGTGCCAGCTTCAATGCGATCAGGGATAATGCGGTGCCGCGCTCCGTGCAGCTTTTCCACACCTTGAATGCGGATGGTGTGCGTGCCCGCGCCTTCGATCCTGGCGCCCATCTTGGTGAGCAGCGCTGCCAGATCAGTGACTTCAGGCTCGCGGGCGCAATTTTCCATGATGGTCTCGCCCGCAGCGAGCGTGGCCGCCATCATCAAGTCTTCCGTGCCGGTCACCGTGATTTTGTCAAAAACGATGTGTCCGCCGTGCAGCCGTTCCGCGCTGGCTTCAATATAGCCATGCTCCTGCTTGATGGTTGCGCCGAGACGTTCCAGGCCGTTGATGTGCAGGTCAATGGGGCGGGCGCCAATGGCACAACCGCCGGGCTGGGAAACGCGGGCGCGTCCCATGCGCGCCACCAGCGGTCCCAGTACGAGCGTTGAGGCCCGCATGGTCTTTACCAGTTCATAGGCCGCTTCAGGGTTGGCAAGGTTGCTGCAAGAAATTGTGGTGCGGTGCGAGGCGCGACCGTAGCCCAATTCAACTTCCGCGCCCATGGAGACCAGCAGGTTGCGTTCGGTCTGAATGTCGCGGACGTCAGGGATATTTTCCAGAATCACTGGCTCATCGGTCAGGATGGCGGCGGCCATCGCGGGCAGAGCGGCATTTTTTGCGCCGCTGATGCGTACGCTTCCCAGCAAGGGGTTACCGCCACGAATTACAAATTTATCCATAAGACTCTCTGGCTCAATGGCCACATCCCTGAAGTCAATCCGAATGGCGCGGCTGCGCGCGATGGGTTTCTTGAAATCCCCCACTGGGCCGGGCAGCAGCGATGCTGGCCTGGTGGAGCGGACATGCGGTGACTTGGGAACAAGCTTCATTTTAGATTACCCTGCGCAATCGCCTGCCGGACATTGCCCTTAACGCCCTTGAGTCTTTTAGCGGCCTGTGTACGCCCCAAACCGGTCTTCAACATGATGAGCGCCAGAGCAACTTGGTTTTCCGCCGCTTTAAGAGTTTTTACGGCGGTAGGGCGGTCCACTCCAGCGGTTTTCTCCAGCACGGAGAGGCCGCGCTCCATCAATTTCTCATTGGTCGTGTGGACGTTGACCATGAGATTGCCGTAGATATACCCGAGCCGCGCCATTGCTCCAGTAGTAAGCAGGTTAAGAGCCATTTTCTGTGCAGATCCGGCCTTCATGCGCGTGGAGCCGGACACAGCCTCCGGACCGACCTCAAGGACGATCTCAATGTCTGCCATCTTACCCAGCTCTGAGCCGCGATTACAGACTACCGCCACGGTTTTGGCCCCTTTCTTGCTACCGTGCTCCAGCGCGCCGATGGTGTATGGTGTGCGTCCGCTGGCAGCAACTCCCACCACAACATCGTCCTTGCCGGGCTTGCGTTTGGACATGTCACGACGCCCGCTGGAGCGCGAGTCTTCACTGTATTCGGCAGCGCGGCCCAAAGCTTTATTGCCTCCGGCAATCACGTACTGGACGGTGTTGGGATCGGTATTGAAAGTGGGTGGACATTCGGCAGCGTCCAGTGCAGCCAGGCGTCCGCTGGTGCCTGCGCCCGCGTAAATAAGCCTTCCGCCGTTGCCGATGGCGGCGGCAATGGCATCAATGGCGCGGGCAATCTGGGGTAGCGCCCGCTTCACGGCGGCGGCAACTTTTCTGTCTTCCTGGTTGATGACGCGGGCAATCTCCAGGGCGGAGAGGGTATCCAAGGCGGACGAGGCGCGGTTGGGCTGTTCGGTCCCAAGATCACCGATAGCGAGTTTGCGGGAACTCACGCCGCGAATACCTCAGTCAAGGGCCGCGACAATTGCGTCGTGGAAAGCGGGCCGGAGTTGCTTGATGAGCTGCGAACCACGGTCCGGCCAGGTGCGATTGGTAAGCAGCGTAACGGAGAGCTGGCGATCAGGGTCAATCCATAGTGATGTACCTGTATAGCCCAAGTGGCCATACGAGCGCGAGGAAAAATATTTTCCTGACTGAGACGGTTGCGATGGCGTGTCCCAGCCTAAAGTTCTGGAGGTACCGGGTGGAAAATTCTCTCGCTGGGTAAAAAGTTCTAACGTTTCCCGGCGGACAAGGGGTGTGCCGCCTTGCAACATACAGTGGGCAAAAATTGACACGTCCTGGGCTGTGGAAAAGCAGCCGGC
>DATBCN010000141.1:0-2687 GCA_036270475.1 Candidatus Angelobacter sp.
GCTTTCGGCTGGCCAGTTTCTTTATGCAGGGGATCAGCGCCGGGGTCTTCTCCTTCTGATTGGCCGGTCTCCGGGTTGGCAATATAGAGCAGGTCGGAAAGATCGCTGGCGTGTTCTTCTTCCTTGCGCAGAAGCTCTTCAATCAGGATGCGCGTGGTTGGATCATTGTCCGCGAAATAGCGGACCATGTCTTTGTAGACGTCGATCACCATGCGCTCGGCAATCAGGTCTTCGCGAATCATCTCCGCCAGTGTCTCGCCTTCAACATATTGCGAGACAGAGCGTTCCAGCAGTCCTTTGGGATTGAAATTGGGTTTGCCGCCCAGTTGCTGAATGCGTTCCGCCAGGGAATCAGCGTGTTCGCGTTCGTCGTCGGCATGCTCCTTGAATTCGCTGGCCACGCTCTTGGCGTGGACGCCGGTGGCCATAAAGTAATGGTGCATATAACGCAGCACGCAGACGATCTCCGTCGCCAGCGCTTCATTCAGGATTTCAATCGTCTTGTTTACGTCGCCCTTGTAGCTTTCGGTTACGGCCCCATCTTCCATTTTTTGGGTGGCGCGTCGCCTGATCTCTGCAATGTCTCGAACAAAATGTGGCATGACTTCCCCTCGTCGGCGATGAATTGTGGAGTAACAAAGTTATGATTACAGGGAAGCGGGGGAAGATGTCTGGCAGCTTTAATCACAGGCGTTCCAACGCGCCGGCCCTGGCGCGCTAAGGAGTTTTGTCACCCGTTTCTGGTGGAGTATGGCCAGTTTACCTGCTATGATTCCTGCGTCCTCGACTCTGATAGACACGTCATTTCCTGTCGCCTGCCTATTTCTGCTGAGAACAGTCAATCCTGAATGAAGCAAAAAAAAGGACTTCCATGAAGAAGATTTTTGTAGGCAACTTTTCTTTCAGCCTGACCGAAGGCGAACTGCGATCTATGTTTGCACCGTTCGGAGCGGTGGACAGCGCAACCGTTGTTACGGACCGGGCCACTGGGCGCTCACGCGGTTTTGGGTTCGTGGAAATGCCGAACAATGAGGAAGCGGAAAAAGCGATTGCCGCGTTGAACGGCAAGGACTCCGGCGGACGTGCGCTTACGGTGAATGAGGCGCGGCCCAAGGTGGACCGCGGCGGTTCACGCGGTGGTGGCGGTGGACGCGACGATTATTCCGGCCACGCACGCCAGCCTCGCGAGCCACGCTGGTAAGACCGGCAACGGTTGTCGAAATACGCTGCTTGCGCGCGTGCTTTGGCTTCTAACTACCTCAAAGTCATTGCCTCTAGGATGGTTAAGGCCAACACTTGCCTGTTTAGCGACAGGCAGCGTAATCCATACGCCGGTTTCCCAACAAATTTATTAGACAGCACCAGAGATGTCCCAAACCCGAAAATGTTGCCATCGGAGCAACGAAATTTGAGCTCTGAGAAATAAAAAAGGCCGCAACCCTTTTTGAGGATTGCGGCCATCCAGGAGCGAGCGAGCTAAACCCTGTTTGTTGGCTTACCGGATGCGGCGGGCCAGCAGTTGCCATGACGTTCCGTTCCAGAAGAGCAGACCGCGCACCTGCACCGTTCCGCCGTTGGCCACGGTCACGCGGCTATCAGTAGAAGCGGTCTTGGTTACGTGGACCACCGTCTGGCCGGAGATCACGCGGAGCGCCGAATCGGTTGCCAGGTTGACGTCAAAGGTGTTGGCAGCGGCGTTGGCCACGGTCCCAAACACACCCTGCTGCTGCAGGTTGATCTTGTCCGGGTTGATGGCGCCGTTGGCCGGCGGTACAGCCGCGTCAGTATCAACCTCAATGCGCTGACCCTGGTGGATGGTGGTGTTGCTGAAGGTCAATCCAGCCGGAACCTGACCACCGAATCCGTTGCCGCCCTTCACGCGGAACTTGCTGGCATTGAGACCGGCGATATTCACGCTGAAAGATGCGCCGATTTTGGTGTCGTCAAAGCCGTTGCCGATGCCGTTCTGGGCCGTCACTGTGAGCGTGGTCCCGCTGATGGCGGTAATCAGGCCTTCAGCTTCCGCGCCGCTAGCGCTTTCCAGCCCTTCAATCTCCTTGGCAAACAGGGTGCCATCGGATTTGGTGAAGCCTTCCACGGTCACAACCTGGTTCAACAGGCTGGCGATGGTGGTAACGCCATCCTTGAATTGCGTGGTGGCATCGGTGGTGAAGGTGAGTGACGAACCGGTCTGGCCGATCTTGAAAGTAAAGCTGGAGCCATTCACGGCCGTTACTGTTCCCTGAACGTCTTCGATTTCACCATCGTCATCCTGCTGATTATTGGCGACGCCTGGGGCCTTGGAGGTAATAACGAACGATGCCGGAGTAAATGCAATGCCATTGACCGCGCCCGCGGCTGTGGTGATGGACGCCCCCACGTTCACGTCAATGTTCAGGACCAGCGGGCTAGCGCCGATGGTGAGATTCGGAGCGAGCGGAACACTAATCGAAGCACTGGCCGGACCATTGATGTGTACCGCTGCGCCGGTGCTGCTGAGGAACGTGAGTTCAGAATTAGCCAGAGTCAGGTTGGCGGCAGAGAAAGTGCCCTGAGGCAGGTTGCCGGCAACAAACGGTTCAAATTTGCCTGAAGCATGGGTCAGTTCAATGCGATTATTGGCCGGGACGGCAACGGAAACGGGTGTTCCGCCACTGGCAGGTGTAAGTGACAACGACGAAACGGAA
>DATBCN010000142.1:0-2100 GCA_036270475.1 Candidatus Angelobacter sp.
TTATACAAACCACGCAGCAGCGGACCAGAACTCCGCCGACAATCTGCTCATGCTGCTTACCGCGGCGGGCTGCAATTATTTTATGGGCGTCCCCTGCGCCGATGATGTGATGCTGAACTATCAGTCCACCAGCTTTCATGATGCGCTGGCCGTTCGACGGTTATTCAACCTGCGTCCCGCGCCGGAGTTTTTGGCGTGGCTTCACGAGATGGGCATATATAAAGATGGCGAGCCGGCAAGGCTAGAGGCAAACGCGTGGAAACAGTTGGCAGCAGGGCTGGAAAAGGCGATCAAGTGAATTTGGTAAATTGGTAAATTGGCGATTGGGTAAATTGAAGAGTTCTGCCTGCACAGAAACCATTTACTCAATTACCAAATTGCGCATTTACAGATTATTTCATCCAGGCTGCGGGCGGCAGCTCCTCTTTCAACTCCACGCCACTGATCTCCCGCCGCATCATCTGCTCCGCCAGGTCAACAATGCGGGAGGCGGCAGCTTCTGCGCTCACCCCTCGGCCATGAATGTTCGAGATGAGATTGCGTTTGGAGTCGTTGTGCCCGGCGCGGGGCTGGAACGCCATATACGCGGAGAGGCTCTCGGCGGTGGCAAGGCCTGGACGCTCACCGATAAGCAAGACCACAACTTTCGGCTTGAGCAGCTCACCCACATCGTTCATCACGCCGACGCGGCAGTAATGAATGGCAAAGGGCTGGCCCAGTTTCCACCTGGGCACGGTAGCTTTGTCAGCAATCGTTTTCACGATCTGCGGAAGCAGTGCGGGCACCTGCGTAGAAACAGCGGTCACAGAAAGCCCGTCGCCGATGACGATTTGCAGGTCGGCGCCCGCCACACATCGTGCCGCCAGTTCAATGCGCGCGTTTTCGTCCAGCCGCCGTCCCAGATCAGGGCGCTGCAAATATTCGTCCTTTGAGGTGGCCATGGTGGAGACGGCAAAGAGTTTCCATTGCTGAATAAAGTCAGCGCCCAAGTCTCGTTCCAGATCAAGTTCGGTGCGGACGGCGTCACGCGCGGCGGCATGGGCCTGACGCAACTCTAGCTGCGTGGCCGTGCGATACGCTGCTCCTGTGCGTCCGGCAAGGACGCGGGCCGGAGTGCGGGCACGGATTCGCTCGATTACATCAGGCCAGATTGCGGGAACAAGTTTGTCAGTCATCGGGATTTATTGGACCAACCCCCTAACCACAAGGGACACAAAGGAACACAAAGGAAGAGCGAGGGTTTGCGAATTTACACGGCCGACTTTAGATGCATCAGAGATTCATATTGAGCAATGACAGCAAAAAACTATGCCCATCAAAGCAACACTTTACCACTGAGTACACAGAGGGAGGAAAAGAGAACGTTTCTTTTGCCAAATGTGAAGGCGTCGCCGCCTTGAAGTGCGGGATCCTCAAACGGGGAAAACAAATTCTTTACGCAGCGAACGGCAAAGGCCGCAAAGGAACGCTCAACATCGCGGCAATTTCACAGGGGAGTATGACGATCCAGAGCGGCCTGGTATGCTACACTATTCTTTTCAAGCACATACCTCTAAAAAAGCATGCTCTTTTCCAAGGAATATGTCGGGTATCTTGCCCGTCAAGTGACCCAAAAACTGATCGCTGGCGAATTCATTGAGGCCAAGAACGTCTCAGGGATTTCAGCGGCGCTGAATAACGCCCTGCTGGAAGAGCTTCAACTGGAAGACCGCATCAACGATGAAGTCCGCCTCATCCTGGAGCAATATCAGGATGAAATGCAGCGCGCCGGGGCCAGCTACCAGGAGATGTTCAAAAAAGTAAAAGGCGAATTGGTGCGCAAATATAAGGCGGTGTTGTGAGACTCTCGCGCGACAAGGTAAACAGGCTGGCCCACAGCGTGGCTGACGCGCTGGCCACGCTGGACGATGTTGAATTTATCGAAGACCCCAACTCCATTCGCATGGAGGTGCGGCGCATCCTGGAAGAACTGCTGGCGGCGGAAGAAAGAATTGACCTGGCAGCCAAGCAGAAAATCGAGAACCAGAGGCGCACCATTACCGAAGGCACCCAGGAATGGGACATCCTCTACCGCAAATATTACAACGAGGAAGTAAAAAA
>DATBCN010000143.1:0-1599 GCA_036270475.1 Candidatus Angelobacter sp.
CAACGCACTGGCTACTTACTACCGGGGTCTGGATACCCGTTCCGGCTACGAGCATGCCGTTCGCCTGGAACCAGCGAATTCGCGCAACTGGTTCTTCCTCGGCCGCTCCTATCTCTACGATTTTGAGCAACCCGACACCGCGCGAGCAATTCTGGCGTTGCAAAAGGCGGTAGCACTGGACCGCTATTCGGCGGAGTCGTTGCTGGATTTGGCGAATGCCTACGATGGTGAAGGCGATACCGCGCGGACCCGCGAAACCCTTCTTGCCGCGCAGCGTATTTATCCGTTGTCGGCGGATGTTTGCTGGAGCTACGGTAACTTTCTGCTGCGTCAGGGAGAACTGGACGCGGCCTTTCACGAAATTCACAAAACCGTGGAGTTGGATCCCAAGCGCGCTGCCGAGGCGTTTTCCCGTGCGCTGCTGGTGCAGCCGGACGCAAACATTTTGCTTGACCAGGCCGTGCCGGCCTCTCCGGAAGTGTATCTGGCCATTTTGAATTTGCTGGCGGGTGCGAATGACCTGCAAAACGCAGAACTGGTATGGCAGCGGTTGCTGGCGCTACATCAGAAAGTTCCCGTCAGAGCCGTGGTGAATTTCGTTGATGAGATGCTTCATCAACAGCGGGCAGCGGATGCGGTTCGCGCCTGGAATCAGGCGGTTACCATCATGCAGAATCCTCCACCGCCCGATCCAGAAGGCTCACTTCTGTGGGATGGCGGCTTTGAATCGGGATTTTCCGGCGCGGGGTTTGCCTGGCGGTTCTTGCCGGCCAGCAGCGACGTCTTGATCTCTTTCGATCGATCGGAAAAGCACTCTGGCGAGGAATCGCTACGTATTCTTTTTAATGGTCACGAAAACCTGCGCTTCGAGGATGTCTGCCATCACATCGTCCCCCAGCCTGGCCAAACTTATTTACTGACCAGCTGGGTCAAAACGCAATCACTGACCAGCAGCGAAGGGGTGCGCCTGCAAATCTTTGTGTATACTCCCGCGGGCAACCAGACCGTAGCCACCGAAGAAGTTCACGGAACACAGCCATGGAAACAGCTTCAGCTGCAGTGGACCGCCCCGCCCGGAGCCACTTTCGGCGAGGTCTGCGTGCGGCGCGATATGAGCGGCGAGTCCGGCGTTGATATTCAAGGCGCAGCGTGGATTGATGACGTGTCGCTGGCTCCAGCTCCGGCACCCGGGGGTCCCGCGCAACCATGAAACTCGTGCGCGTTGGCATCCTGGCTGTTATTGCATTCGCGGTCCTCAGCCACGGTGCCGTGGAACCTTGGGCACAAGGACTGCTGGAAGCCTCCGCGGGTTGCTTGCTGGTGCTTTGGGCGCTGCTGTTTTTTCTCTCGAAAAAGGAGCAGGAAATCGTCCTGCCGCCGCTGTTGTTTCCATTGGCGGCTTTCGCCTTGCTGGTGCTTGTACAGTTGGCCTTCCACCTGACGGCATCGCCGTTCACGACCCGGATTGAACTGCAACTGCTGCTCTGCATGTTGATTCTTTTTTTTCTGGCCGCGCAATCTTTTCGCACCGTGATGGACTGGCGCAGCTACGCGTGGTTCATCATGATTTTCTCCTTTCTGGTGGCTGGCCTGGGATTG
>DATBCN010000144.1:0-2412 GCA_036270475.1 Candidatus Angelobacter sp.
CTGTTAGCGACCACATTCGCTCTTGGCGAGGGAAAGAGGCTTTCACCGGAATTGGACGCAAAGCGTGCACAACTTGGCACGCCGGTGGTCTCCCAGCCGCGGTCTGAACTCATCGACGTAATTGTGCAGGTGCGTCCCGGAGCTTCTCTGGACCAGCACCGCCAGAAGATGCTCGGCTTGGGAGCCGCGCACCAGAAGAGCCTCGACGTCATTAATGGTTCCGTCTTCCGCATTCCCGCCAGCATGCTTCCGCTGCTGGAAAAGGACCCTGATGTCGCCTACGTTTCTCCTGACCGCAAGAGCATCCATTTGTCGCAGGAAGACTTCGTGCTTGACGCCACGCAATCCACCGACGTGATCAATGCCGGCTATACCGGCGTGGGAATTGGCGTTGCGGTCATCGATAGCGGGATTCGCGCCAATCATCCCGACCTGATGAACCTGAATACCGGATATTCGCGTGTGGTGTACAGCCAGAGCTTTATCAGCGGCCTCGATGCCAACGATCAATACGGCCACGGCACCCACGTCGCCGGCATCATCGCCGGCAACGGCTACGTTTCCAATGGTTACATGCAGGGGGTGGCAAGCCGGGTCAATCTGATCAACCTGCGGGTTCTCGACGCCAATGGCACGGGCACGGATAGCGCGGTAGTGGCCGCAATCCAGCGCGCCATTCAGCTAAAGAATACTTACAACATTCGCATCATCAATCTCTCCCTGGGGCGCAGGGTCTTCGAGAGTTACTCCCAGGATCCGATTTGCCAGGCAGCGGAACAGGCCTGGAAGTCCGGCCTTGTGGTCGTTGTCGCCGCGGGCAATTTTGGCCGTGACAACAGCATGAAGACCAGCGGCTATGCCACGATTACGGCGCCTGGCAACGATCCCTATGTGATCACCGTGGGCGCCACCAACACCCACGCCACGGATTACACGTCTGACGATACCATTACCAGCTTCAGCTCAAAGGGGCCAACGCTGTTCGATCACGTGATCAAGCCGGACCTGGTTGCTCCGGGAAATCGCCTGGTTTCTTTGCTTGCCTCCGGCAGCGCTCTGGACAAAGCCTACAGCAGCAATGAAGTGAACCCGGGGCTCTATGGCAGCTATTCCAGCACCGCCTACTATTTCCGCATGAGCGGTACCAGCATGGCGGCGCCCATGGTGACCGGAGCAGTTGCTCTCATGCTGGAAAGAATCCCCGGTCTCAACCCCGACCAGGTCAAGGCTAGGTTGATGAAGAACGCCAGCAAGAGTTATCCCGCCTATAGTACGTCCCTCTCTAGCCGCGGGACCTCCTACAATAGTCAAGATGACATTTTTGCCATTGGCGCGGGCTACCTGAACACCTACGCCGCTGTGGCCAGCAACGAGATTCCCTCGGGCAATGCGCTTTCACCGCTCGCCAGCAGGGACTCGAGCGGCAACGTGCTGTTAAAAGCCGATAGCAACTCGGTCTGGAGTAACTCGATTGTCTGGGGCACTTCCATTGTCTGGGGAACCGCTGTCAATTCCAATTCGATCGTCTGGGGCAATTCGATCGTCTGGGGCAATCGTAACCTCCAGGGTTACAGCATTGTCTGGAGCGACTCGATTGTCTGGGGCGACAGCACAGCCACCGCCTTCAGCGAACCTGCTGATTCGGACCAGAACTAGGAACCACCTATCGCCAACGTGTGGGCGACCGAGGATTTATGCGGAAGTTTTCCCTGATCTCGAAGATTTACATCGCGGCTGTGATTGCCCTGGGTGCTGCCGAGCTGGTGAAGGGCCTCATTCACTGGAAAGCAAGCCAGCCATTTGAGTTCCCGGCTCTTCTTGTCATGACGTTGATCGCTTCCCGGCTCAGAGTGAAACTGCCGGGGATTAACGGCATCATGTCAGTCAACCTGCCGTTTCTGTTGATCGTGGCGGTCCAGCTCGGCAGCAGTGAAGCTTTGGTCATCGCCGCGCTCGCCGGCCTGGTACAGTCTATGCCGGATGCACAACGGCGCACGGCGCTTCTTCAGGCCGTTTTCAGCTCGTCGACCATTACCAATGCGGTTGCCGCCGCCGCGCTTGCTTTCAGCTTTGCTTCCCAGCGCGGTTTGATGCTGCCATTGTCCATTGGAGCCGCGGGTATCGCGTTCTTTCTTGCCAATACGCTTCCCATTGCTGTGGTTTTATGGCTGGCTGAGGGTGCGGCGCCGGTCAAGACGTGGCGTGGAATGGCAAGGCTCTCAACTCCCTACTATGCGTTAAGCGCCGGGGTCGCGGCGTTGGTATGCGCAGCAACCCAGTTTGCCGTGTGGGGGCTGTCATTGGCGCTACTGCCGCTCATGTATTCCATCTACACCTCATATCGACTCTACTTCGCTGATTCCGGCGAAATGGCCGCAAAATGCGCAGCTCTCTTGCGCGCGGATACCGCCG
>DATBCN010000145.1:0-2440 GCA_036270475.1 Candidatus Angelobacter sp.
TTCGGTAAAGTCCGCGCCGGGGATGAACAGCAGGCGGTACTTACGGGAGGCAGCGCCAATGCGCAAAAAACCAACTAGTATCGCCCTATTTCTTTTTCTCACGGCGCTTCTTCTGTCAGTCACCGCCAACGCGGGCGTGCCTGATTGGTTGCGTAACGCGGCGCAGCAGCCCCAGAAAAAATATGCCGATGACGCCAATGCCGTCACCCTGCTGGACGACCAGGAGACAACGGTCAAGGACAATGGGGAGATTGTTACTCATCAGCGGCTGGCCTACAGAATTTTGCGGCCTGAAGGAAAAGATTACGCTGACCATTCCGTACACTTCGATTCTGAAACCAAGATCAATTCTTTCCGCGGCTGGAGCATTACCGCGAAAGGGCAGGAATATGAGGCCAAGGAAAAAGACACATTCGAGCGCAGCCTGGGCGGACAAAAAGAATTTGACGATACCAAGGTAAAAATCATGGTTCTGCCCGGGGCTGAGGTTGGCACTGTCGTTGGTTTTGAATATGAGCAAAAGCGCCGGCCTTATGTGTTTCAGGATTATTGGTACTTTCAGGATGTCATTCCGGTAGAGAAGAGCCGGTATACGCTCCGCGTGCCCTCCAGGTGGGAGTATCGGGCGGACTGGCTCAATCACGCCGAACAAAAGCCAGCGGAACAGAACGGCGTCTATGTCTGGGAAGTTTCTGAGGTTCCGCGCATCGAACTGGAATACCACGAGCCGGATTTCCGCGCCCTGGCCGGACATATGATCGTGACGCTCTTTTCCGATAAAGCCACGCACCGGAACTCGGAATCGTGGAACGATCTTGGCGTCTGGTACACCCAATTGACGGCGGGTGTCCGTGATCCCAGCCCGGCCCTTCAAGCCAAGGTCCAGGAACTGGCGCCGGCGAGTCTTCCGTTGTTTGAACGCATCCGCGCGCTCTCTCTCTTTGCCCAGCGCGATGTGCGCTATTACGCCATTGAAATTGGCATTGGCGGTTTTCGTCCGCATCCCGCGGGCGAAATCTTTAACCACCGTTACGGAGATTGCAAAGACAAAGCCACCGTGTTGAGTTCCATGCTGGCCCAGATCGGCGTGAAGTCGTATTACATGCTCATCCACGCTACCCGCGGGATATACACGGAAAAAACGCCGCCCAATTCCGCCTTTAATCACGCGATCCTGGCGATTCAACTGCCTGACGCCAGTTTTTCCCAGAAACTTCCCGCGTTGTTTGAGCACCCAAAGCTGGGCCACCTTCTGATCTTTGATCCCACCAATGCCATGGTGCCTCTGGGCCAAATCCCTCCCTATGAGCAGGACAGCTTTGCATTGTTGGTGACCGACTCAGGTGGAGAGCTGATTCACCTTCCTGTCAGCACACCAGACCTCAACAAGATTCACCGCGACGCCAAGCTGACGCTGCTGCCCGACGGGACACTGCAGGGTGAAATTCAGGAAGTCCGTTCCGGCTACATGGCCATGCTGGGACGGGAATATCTCCAGCACCAGAGCCAGAATGACCGCAAGAAAATGCTGGAGCACTTCTGGGGGCCGAACATCGGCGGCTTCCAGATTGACAGCTTCAACCTGGACAATGAAAACGACATAGATAAGGACCTGGTTCTTCGCTATAAATTTACCGCCAGTCACTATGCCAAAAGCGCTGGCCCATTGCTGCTGGTGCGTCCGCGCGTGGTGGGAGAGATGGCCGGCGCATTTGATACAACCAAGCCGCGCCACTACGCTTATGAATTTGACGCGCCGTTCCTGAGGAGTGACAGCGTGGAGATCACGCTGCCTGAGGGCTACAGCGTTGACGAACTGCCCGAGCCGGCAAAAGCGGTCTTTCCTTTTGCCGAATACACCAGCAAAGCAGAAAAAACCGGCAACGTCCTCAAATACAGCCGTGAATACAAAATGCAAACCACCCAGGTCCCTCTGGAGCGGATTGAACAGCTCAGGAAGCTGTTCTCCCAGATCGGCACCGACGAGAAGAACATGGCTGTACTCAAAAAGAGCAACTAAGCAGACGTTCGGCCTGCTTCACGTACAACCAGGATGGGCCGGCAGTCGCGCTCCAGGTCCACTCTAAAAAACAGGCGCAGCGAACGGAACAACGGAATAAAATGAAGAGCAGCTTGTTTTGCAGAACACCGCCGTAACAGCCGGTAAGTGAACTGTATTTCGTCCTGACCTCATGGCAATTGGTTTAAAATTGCTCCATGGCAGATCACCAAAACAAGAAGAAAGACCAGAGCGGCATTGCGGAAAGCCCGATCGCCGAGGTCTTTGCGGGCCGTCATCCGGCAGCATCAGAAAAGCAATGGGCTGAAGGCGCGCTGGCCAATACTCTGGAAAAGGCCCCGGAAAAGCCTATCGGCGCGGCCACCGGCATTAACCTGGATGACAGCGGCCACGCCCAGTTCACCACCATCAGCGGGGTTC
>DATBCN010000146.1:0-11471 GCA_036270475.1 Candidatus Angelobacter sp.
GCGCGCCTCGGCAAAATTCTGGAAGCCGTCATAGATCGCAACCTGCGCGGCATTTTCCTTTGTGTAGCGCGGAAACAGCGCAAATTCTGCTAACTGGCGGCCCAGCCCTTTGAACAGCTCCCGCAGTATCCGGAGTTTTTCTTTGCGGCTTTTTTCCGGAAAAGCCAGATCAAGGTTGCGCAGGCCAACCTTGCGCAGCCGTCCGTGCGCGGCATACATGAACATGCCAATGCCCTGGCAGAACGACCGGGCCAGTGGACGCGGCAACGCGCCAATGCCCGTGGCCAGCAGCCAGACCGGGAAATACTCAAGCTTGTGCCGGAGTGTGGACAAATTGGGACGGTATCATCGCGGGGAAAATATTTCAAACCCCGCACTTAATCAATAGCGCAGCCCAGCCCTTCAATCGCATTGACATATGGCTTGCGCCCCAGGCCGCTTTCCTGCTGCGCCCCGCAACCATTAAAATTGTCTGGGACCCGAAGGAGAAAAAGATGATGAAGCTTCCGCACACACTCGCTGCTCTTGCCGCGTTTGCCATTGCGATTTGCGGCTGCAAGGCGAGCGCTCCCAGCAAGGCAGAAAACGCCGTGGTCAATGAGGTAAAACATGAAATGACGATCGGCGGCAAGGACGTGAAAAATCCAATCGCCTATACGGCTGACGCGGCAAAAGAAGGCGGCGAACACTTCCAGCATCACTGCCAAATCTGCCACGGCCTTGACGGACAGAACACGGGTGTTCCTTTCGCCGCCAAAATGGACCCGCCCGTTGCCGATCTCTCCGTAAAAGATGTGCAGGACTACACTGACGGCCAATTGAAGTGGATCATCGAAAACGGAATCAAGCCTTCCGGTATGCCGGGATGGAAAGGCATTCTGGACGAAGACGAGATGTGGAACATCGTCCACTATATCCGTCACCTTCCGCCTAAGGGAAGCCTGGGCGCGCCGGAGATATTTAAGGAAGAAGCGGAAGAACACGAGCACATGCACGGCGCAGCCGCTCATGACCACAAAGACGCCAAGCCGCATACGCACAAACACTGAAAATACAGAAATAAAGGCGCAATCCCGGCACGAGCCGAGCGGCGCATGAGGAGCAAGTATCTGTTTGGCAAAGCAGTTCTGAACCTGTTTGGAGCGTAGCGACAGTAAAAAAGTCACGGGAGCCGCAAAGCTCCCGTTGATTTTTATAGCCGAACTCGGCTATCGGCGCTTGGCGATGCGCAAGCCTCAGTTCATCATGGCAGCGCTAAATTTCTGCTGTTCCGCCTTCACCCGGTCCGCAGAGGGCGGAGGCGTGGATGTTGGCGTTGGCGCAGGCTCGCTCGACGGAGTGCTTTCCGTCACCGGCGCTGGCGTGGCTGCGGGCGGCGGATTCACCGGAGCTGACGGCCTGGAGCTTGCCGCGGGTGTTGAAGGTTGCGGCGAATTGGCAGGCGCGGTATCTGTCCCAGCAGCTTTGCGTATCGCGGCGATAAACGTCTCCGCCGATTGTGGCGACTGTACCGAACCAGTCAGAATGCTCTTGAAGTCAACCATGCGGCCGTAGAGTTCCTTGGTGGCGTCCTCATCCTGCTTGATGACTGCCCCGTTGAAAGAAATGCCGGCAAACAGTCCGCGCGCCCGTGAATAAGTCAGCACCTCGGCACGCAGCTTCCAATCGGTGGAACCTTCCGTTTGGCGGCCTACCGGCCCGGCGGCGACAGAGGCATCCGCTCCCAGCTTGAATTTATTGGTGAGCAACGCCTGCATGCCGCGGTCATTCATCACCACCATCACTACATCCACGGCCTGTCCGCCAATTTGCAAACCAATGCTTCCACCGGAGGTGGTAAGGGGAGCAGGAGCGCTCCAGCCGGTTGCTGTGCGGCAGGTAGCCATGCCCCGGCCATGCGCGGCGCCAATCACAAATCCGCCCTTCAGCAATGAGGGTACAACCGCAACGCATTTCGCCGAGCCAAGAATGTCTGAAGGTATGCCTTTGTCGGGCGCGGCCATGATTTCATCCAAAACTGCTGCCGCCGACTGAAGCCGGCTTGAAGCTGCTTCCGCGGAGAAAGCTACGCCTGGGAGCGTGATGGCAAACAACACAACACCTAGCAGTGTTTTCATATTTTCCTCAAAATGATTTTAGTCGCTGGGAGTAGCAAGGTAATAGATGCGGGAAAAGAATAAAGGGTTGGATAAGGTGACCCTCGTGACCTTATCCAACCCCGTCTCCCAGGTTCTGTGGTAGGTGAGTAGAGTATCCATCCGCACCCTTTTCCCGGCAAGTAACCGGGGTTCCTCTGGCAATGTCAATTGGGACATGTACTTAGGGAGACACCAGATTCGTTAACAAAGCCTTGATCCGGGAAAAGCGAAAGGCCCGGCAGGAACACCTGGCGGGCCTCAAATTCTTGCGGCAGAACTATTTCGATGAAGTCACCAGCGAATGCGTGATGGCATGCACGGAAAGCGCGATGCGGTTCTGCACTCCCACTTTGCGCATCAACTTGGCCACGTGCGCTTTCACGGTGCGTTCTTCAATGCCCAGCACCGAGCCAATCTCTTTGTTGGAGCGTCCCACCACCAGAAGCTCCAGCACTTCTTTTTCGCGATCGGTAAATGTGACCCTGCCGGCGGGGAAGATGCGTCCCGGTGACGAGGTCACGCGCTCGATAAAGATGGAGAGCACGCGCCGCGGGGCCCAAACCGAACCAGCATGTACGATCCGCATGGCCTGGATGAACTCCGCTGGTGAAGCGGCTTCATCCACATAACCCTTTGCGCCCGCGGCCAGGGCCTTCAAAATTGTTTCATCATCGGCGCCGCTCCCGGTCACGATGATGCGCAGATCAGGACGGGCTGCTTTCAGTCCGGCCATTACGTCAAACAGGTTTTGTCCTGCCCGCGTGCCCAGCAGAACAAGGTCAACATCCTTGCGTGGACCCAACTCCGCCAGACTGCAGGAGACCAGTTCCAGGTCTGTTTCTGTATCGAACAGCGACTTCAATCCAATAAACCGCAGCGGATCGCTTTCTACAACAGCGATGCGGATCGTTTTCTTCGATGCCCCTGCTTTCATCAAAACTCCTTCCAAGACCGTGGCGTGATGTTGTGCATTGTAAGCAAAAATTGGAGCGCGCGATCTGAAAGTATCATGAACCTCAGCCCAAGCCCGTTCCTTAGCAGGGTACATGTACTGTTGTTGAAGCGCAAGGTTCCGGCATCTTGGAGGTTACTTGCTGGCTTCCAGCGAAGCCGTGCCCGGATGGAGCACAACGCCGTCCGCATGGCCCAGCGCAAAGCCGCGCCGGTAACCTTCACAATAACTTTTCTCGGCGGGAAGGCCGCTTTGTTTCGCCGGATGGAAATTCGGGCAACTCACAAAATGAAAATCAAGCTGCGCGGTGGAAGAGTTGCCGGAGCCGCCGCGCTCAAAACCTTCGTTGTAACCGGAAAAAAATCCCTGATCAAAATATGCGAACGCCGGGTCGGCGGTCGGGCGCGAATCATCGAGCGCAATGGACGCAGCACGCAGTGAATCCACCGCCCGGAACTGACGACCGTAATATCCATCTCCATATCCGGACTTCAGTCCGGCGTGGAATCCCTGTTCAAAGACGCGGCGTGGCCCAAATTGCGGCGCATATCCCAGTTTCAATCCGCGGACTTCCTTCAATTTAGTCCGGGGAAGGGTGCCGACGCAGATGTCGGTATTGCCCATGTGGTAGCCCGCTTCGTAACCATGGCGGTATCCGTGGGCAAACGCGGAGTGTGCCAGCACCACCGCAGCGCCCGGCTCGCTCAAATGAAGGTCCTGCGCGCCCGCTTGTATGGCAAACACGGCCCCAAGGAAAATCATGAGCACAAGACGCGCCATAACGGGGTCCAACCTCCATCTTCGTTCAAGTCAGATGACCCTTCGTAACCCTGGGATGTCACGCCTTTAACTTGCGCCTAAGGTCAATTTACCTATCCTCTAGGTCTTTCCCTGAATGGGCGTAAACCGTATGTAGCTGGATACTTGTCCCACCTTAACCCAATCAAGAAGAGATTAGCCGAACTCTCCGGCACCGGCAGATTAAAAACCTGGGGGAAACGGGGCCGAAGGAAGGCAGCTCAGACTGATTTGCGATTCTCCCCGGGCGGTGAAACATCCGCCCGGGGCATTCGTATTCCTCCCCCGAGGTTAAGTGCTTCCCTGGAAGAATGACATGCGCAACCTGCTGCGTTACATGCTGCTGGTTTGTCTTCTGGCGTCTTCTCTGGCGCTTGGCGCGCAACCTCGCAACCCATACGATCTGGAACTGGAAACGCTCCGCGCACAATTTGCTTCCGCTGCCCCTTTGGAAAAGCTCCTGCTGCTGGACCGTATCCAGCGCTTGCGCGATTACGCCAATGATCGCGGCCAGATAAAAGCTGCTCTTGAGGGCGTACGCCAATCCGTCGCGGAAAATGAACTGGTTAGGAACGAAGCCGCGGCTTATGTTGACGATCTTCGCGCCTTTAAAGTCCCTTCCCAGCCGCGGGCCCAGCACTGGCATGCAGATGTGGAAATACGCCAGCGCATACTTGAAGAGGCCCGCGCCAACGCGGGCAAAGGTGCTGACTTCGCAATCCTGGCAGAACTGGAACATCTGGCCGGCATCCCTGGCGCCGCTGACGAAATGTTGCACGCGGCTCGCATTGAGCCTCAAGCCGCATATTGGCTGCGGGCCGCACAGTTGAGTGATGAACCTCTCCGCAAATTTTCCGCACTGCGCAGTGGACTGGCCCTGGAGCCCGCCAATCCTCGCCTCAACGTGGAATTGGCAACCTATTACGTCGGGCGTCAACAACTCGAAAAAGCCCGTGATGTTTTGGCCGCAGCCATAGAGTCTGCCCCCAACGACTTTGTCATCCGTGAACGCATGGCCAGCCTCTTCTTGAATCTGGGGCTTCGCTCCATCGCATTGCAGGATTTGCGGCGTCTGGAAAAACAATGGCCTGCTCCGCTATGGCTGCAGGCCAGACTCGCCCTGGACTATGAGCAAATGGGGCTGTTGGACAATTCCGCCCGGCTGGCCGCGTCCGTGGTCGCCGAAAAGAATGACGATCGCGAACAACTGGAGTTGCTCGCCCGCTTCCATGAACGCCGCCACATGAAATATGACTTGCAGACGGACTACCTTGCACTGTCACGCCTGCAACCCAACCAAGCTGATATCTGGTCACGGCTGGCGCAGGTGCAAGTCGAGTGTGGCGACGCCGAAGGCGCAAAAAAATCACTGCTGCGCATGATCGCGCTCGACCCGGGAAATGACCAGGAACATACTGACGCGCATCGCCGCCTGGCCCAAGTCTACGCAAGCCTGCACCTTGACCGGGAAGCCCAGCAGGAGCTGGTGAAAGCCTCCAGCGCCGCGCGGCCTGACATTTTAGTGATTGACGCACAATATCTGGCCAATCCGGGTCTCGCCGTGCAAGCCGCATTTGCCAGTCCGCCCGCGTCGTCCGATACTGCATTGGCTGACGTCCGTGTGCAGGAACTTCTGCCCAGCGGTCTGGACCGCGTCCACATCCAGCAACTTTATTTCGTCGGCTCTGAAGCAGCCATTGATGCGCACCGTGTAAGCTCCATTCGCTATTCACCATCCACGCAGGATTTGCGCGTGATTCATGCGCGCGCATGGAAGACAACTGGCGCGGTATTGGATGCGCAGGATTTGGGCGACCACGAACTTGCGGACAACCTGGTTTCAATGTATTACGACATGCGCCTGCACCAGCTTCGCTTCGCCGGACTTGAAAAAGGCGACGTGGTTGAACTGGAATATGCACTCACGCCCAGGCGTCGTCCGGCCGCGTACAGCGGATATTTTGGCGAGCTTGTCTTGTTTGCCGGACGCGGCCCCGCCCAGTTGAAGCGCTATGTCCTGATTGCTCCCGCCGCGCAAAAAGTATTTGTCCACGCGGAGAAAATTGCTCCCGCCGCCGTCTCGGCGAGAGATGGCTCCCAGGTTTTTATCTGGGAAGCGCGCTCGGTCCCCGCGTTGCCACGCGAGCCGCACAGCCCCGGCATTACCGAGATTTCTCCTTATGTCCATGTCTCCACCCTGGGCGATTGGAAGCAACTAGGCGCGTGGTATGCCGAGCTTGTCCGCCCGCAATTTGCGCTCGACCAGTCACTGGAAGGCGAGCTCGCTGGGGTCATCAAGGGCCTGCCTGGCGACCGCGAAAAAATCGCCGCCATCCAGGAATTTGTTTTGCGCAGCACGCATTATGTGGGGCTGGAGTTTGGCGTTTACAGCTATAAGCCGTATCCCGTCGCGCAAATTTATGCCCGGCGTTTTGGCGACTGCAAGGACAAAGCCAGCCTGATGATCGCGCTGCTGCGCTCCGCGGGCATTGAAGCCGAGATTGCTTTAGTACGCACTCGCTCTCTGGGCGACGTGGCGGCGGAACCCGCCTCCATCGCGCTCTTTAATCACGCAATTGTCTATGTGCCCAAGTATGAACTCTGGCTCGATGGCACCGCCGAATACGCTGGACGCGAGCTTCCCTTGGAAGACCAGGGCGCGCTCGCGCTTACCGTAAACCTGAACGGCGCGGCGCAGGTCCGGCACGTTCCCATGAGCCATGCCGCTGACAATTACACCCGGCACGTGATTCGCGGCGAACTTTCCGCGCAAGGCGTGATTCAGTTCAGCGGCTCAACCACCACGCGGGGTGAAGACGCGCCGGGATTGCGCCACGACCTGGCCGTGCGCGAACAACAACTCGATATGTTCCGGCGCGAGCTGGCTGAGGTCTTTCCCACGGTGCAGGTCAACAGCGTGGCTGTCCACGGAGCAGAAGTGTTCTCTGGTGACGTCAGCGTGGACTTCCAGGGCGCGCTGAACTCCCTGCAACACAAGCGCTCAGTTTCGCTCGGTTCTTCCTGGATGCCGCGCTCGTATGTGGCGGCGCTGGCCGGGGCCAGCACGCGCACCCAGGACCTTGTACTGCCCTCGCCTTGGACCACGGAAGAGGAAATTCGCATCGCGTTGCCGGAGGGGGCTGAGGTCACTTCCCTGCCGCATGATCAAAACATCAGCGGCAGCTTTGGCTCGGTCCGGCTGCACTACAGGAAATCTGCCGGTGAGATTGTGGTGCAGAGCCATGTTCAATTTGAAAAGGCGCGGGTCAGCGCCCAGGATTATCCGGCGTTCCGCCAGTTCTGCGCCCAGGTGGAGCGCAGCTTCCGCAGTGAAATCACGCTGAGCCTGCCCCAATGAGATTGCCCGGGCGCGCTCTTGCTCTCCTGATTTTATGCCTGAGTTTTTTCTGCCTGCGTCCTGGCGCAGGGTTCGCGCAGGCGGCACGGCCGGATAAGACCGGCGATTCCCTGCTGCATAAATATTTCTCCCGCTTTGACTTGCCAGGCGCGGCAGAAGAAGCCGAGCTGCGGCTGCACCGCATGCCCGGAGACGTGGTGGCATTGTTCGTAAGGATGGAAGCCGCCGAACTGCAGGAGCGTCCGGAAATCGTCATCGATTCCGCATTGCGGCTCTGCCGCTTGAGCGTTGCTCCGGAAATTCACGAACTGGCTTCCAACCGCGTGCTGCAGCACGCCGGCAATACCTGGGCCTTCAATTCTGCCCTGCGCCGCGTGAAGTCGGCGACTGCTCTCGGCAATGGTTGCACCTTCAACCTCCGCCTGGCCCTGATTGCGTCCGCAACGGATGGAGCGAACGTTGACCTTGATCAGGCCGCGCACTCTTCCGGATTAATTACGCACTGGCGCATCGTTGGTCCGTTTGGACGGTACAACAATGTCGATTTTGAGCGCCAATGGCAGCCGGAAGCAGACCCTTTTTTCAAGCCGCAATATCCCTCCGGCCAAAACAACGAGGGGATGAAGACCGATCGCCGCATGAGCATCTCTTCGCGCGGGGAACTTGCCCGCTCCGCGCCGTTGCATATGATTGCACCGGAACGCTTCTGGTTTCGTGACGGCATGATCAGCTTGCCGGAATATCTTCCCACCTCCGGCGTGTTTTATGCCGCGGGCGATGTCGAAACCACGGCGGCAAAATCGCGGATTGACGTGCTGGGTTCAGGCTCGTATGAAGTCTTTGTCGATGGGAAACCCGCTCTGCTGCATGACGCCCGTCTTTCGGTCAGCGCCAGCCGCGATTCCGCTGCGCTGCGCCTGACTGCGGGCCATCACCGCATCCTGGTCAAGTTCACCCCGGATACCATGCCGTTGAGCGTCTCGCTCCATCCGCAATTCCAACTTCCGCCGCCACGGAACTCTTCCCTGCCGCAGCCAGTGTTGGATTATGCGCGGAAAATGACCGCCTATTTCCGTGGCGATTATGTTGGCATGGAGCGTTTGCTTCGCGCCGATGGTTTGCGCATCGCGGGAACTCGTGACGCGGGATACGTCCAATATCTGCATGCTCTGCTCTTTTCCGCCGCGGAAGACCATTCGCCCCGCGCCGATGCCGACTGGAAGGCCCTGGCTGCGGCGCAGCCGGCAGCGTTGCTGGCCCGGCTCAAATCAGCAGAAAACTCCATCGAACGCGGCCAAAATGACGCGGCGCTCGCCGAGGTGATGAGAATTCTTGGCGAACGGCCGCGATCAGAGACGGCCCTGCATCTGGCCTTTAGCCTTTCCCGCCACAATCAGGTTGACGCTCCAGCGCTTCTCAGCCGTTTACTGGAGTTGCATCCCTCATGTGCAAGGCTGGCGGACGCGGTGAAGTTCTATAACTCAACCGCGGAACAGGACCAAGCCCGCCGCATTGAACAACAACTCGGCGCTTGTGCGCCGGAATCACTGCAGTACGCCCGCGTCCTTTCGGAATCAGGCCGTCACAGCGCCGCAGCCGCATACCTTCAGCAGTTGGTCGCCAGAAATCCGCTACATCGCGCGGCCCGGCGTTTGCTGATTGAGCAACTGGCGCTGGACAATCAACTCAGTGCCGCAAAGCTGCAGGCCAAACAATTGAGCGGCATCGCCGTCAACGCAAAGAATTATTCGCTGCTGGTGGAAGATCCCGGCACGGCCCAGGACAGCAAGAGCCAGCGCGCAAACGGCTTTATACAAAATGCCGAGTTTTATGTTCCTTACCGCCGCGATGGCGTGGAACTGGTGCGCAAAGCGGCGCAAAGAAGTTTTTCCGGCGGCGCAGCCGTGATCTTGCTGCAAGACAAAACAGTCCTGGTTGGTCCTGACGGCCTAGTCTCAGTTTACGTGCATCGCATCACGCGTCCCTTGAACAAAGAAGGCATCAGCCGCTATGGAGAGATCACGCTGCCACGGGCCGCTGATCTGCTGGAGCTGCGCACTATCAAGCCGTCTGGCGACATCATTGAGCCGGAACTGGCCCAACAAAAACCCACCATCTCCATGCCTGCACTGGAACCGGGCGACGCCATTGAAGAAGAATATGTCACGCACTACGCGGAGCCTGGCCAGGCCGCGGAGAGTGCCGGCGCGCACACGTTTGGTTCTTTTGCGGCCCCAATACTTTATTCGCGCTTTGTCCTGCTCAGCCCGCCGGACGCCAGAATTCATGTTCGTGAACAGGCTGGCCCGCCGCAGCCACTGGTGGGAGAAAACAACGGCTTGGTCGTCCGCATATGGGAGCGCGACAACATTACCCAGACCATCGCGGAACCATTTATCCCATCTATCAACCTGCTGCCCACAGTTGCCATTGCCGCAGTGGAGAAAACGCGCGACCGCTTGCGGGACGACCTGATGGAAGCAACGCGCACTGGCCTTCGCGCCGATGAAACCGTTGCGGAACTGCATCTTGCGCAGAGCGCAACATCACAGAATGCCAGCGAGGTTGAGCAGGCAAGGCGTCTTTACCGATTTGTAACGAGCAAGCTGGATTCCACCGGCCCGGACTGGGTGGGAAGCCCAGCGGAAGAAACACTGGCCAACGGCCAAGGCAGCCGCACCGTGGCTTTGTTGTCACTGGCCCGCGCTGCCGGACTCAGGGCCGGTTTGCTTCTGGCGCGCCGGGTGGACCAGAGTTGCGGCAAAGACCACGACCTCTCCTGTTATTCCGAACCGCTGGTGCGGTTCTGGCCGCTGAATGGCGATCCCGTGGATGTTGACGCCGAGTCGGACGACCTTCCCTTTGGCGCAATCCCTCCATTACTCAATCCCCGTGACGCTCTCTTTGTGCCGCTGCTCGCCGATGAAGAGAAGAAGCCGGAAATCGTGGCTTTAGTGGTGCGGCAGGCAATCGAAAAAAGTGTGGCGGAAGGCGATCTCTCATTCCATGAGGGAGATTTAGTAGCGGACATTCAAGTCCAGCTTGGCTCCATGCGCGCGCAGGAAGTACGAGGCATGTTGCGGAACGCCGCCGAACGTGAGCGCCAGGCTTTTTATGAGCAGCTTGCCATGCGCATCTTTCCTGGGGCCACCGCCGTAACCGGCTCGGCGATGCATGAGAGTGATCCAGACCAGCCGCTCAAACTCTCATTGCACTGCGTCGCGCCGCAGTTCATCAGCCAGCAAAGCAGTATGTTGGAGATCGACCAACTGGCGCCCGCCCTGGGACTTGCCGGGCTGTATGCGAAAACACCCACGCGCAAGTTTCCGCTGTACATTGAATCGCTGTTCTTTGAAAGCACGGTCTTCCATTTACATCTTCCGGCTGGGGCCAATGTGCGGTCTTTGCCGGCTGATCTTGCCGAAAAAAGCGAATTTGGGGAATACACCATGCGGTTTGTGCGCGCCGCCCATCAACTGGATATCCACCGCGACTTTCATATTCCGGTGCAGATGATTGCGCCGGAAAAATATCCCGCCTTTGTGGGCTTTGCTCTGCAGATCGACGATGCAGAGCGTCAGCGCATTTCGTTGGAAGTAGCCAAGGATGCAGCCAGTACACCCTCCATCGGCAACATGCAGGCTGTCCGCCTGAAACAGTAAGGCCGGAATGGTCCGGCCTGTATTCCAGTTGATTGATCCCGCCGCTTGATTCATCCCGGCTGCGAAGGATCAATTTCCGCCGAGCATCACATTCTGCCGGGCATTAATTCTGCCGGGCATTAATTCTGCCGATCATTAATTCTGCCGATCATTTAATTCTGCTAATTCTGCCGATCAAACCCCGCTCATCCGCAAAAAAGGGAGAACGATTTATCTAGTACCGCGTCCCGCCGGCGATAGGCATGTTGCGATAGCCGCTTTTTTCTTCGCCCAGACGCTCCAGGAAAGTGGACGCCAAGTCCACGAACTTGCTGCCCTTCTCAATGTACTCCGGCATGTTACGCCACAATTCTTCAAATTTCTCTGGATGTTCGGTGGCGAAGGTGGCCACGCCGATCCCGGCAACCGCCAGGCCCGCTGGCCTCCGGCCGGTCAGGAACAAGATTGCTCCTGCCGCAAACGAACCGTACATCAGCGTTTTCTTCCAATCCATGTTCCCCGCCCTCCTGAATTTGTCGGACTGCGGCTCAAACTTTAATTGATTTCCTTCGCTCTTGGAAGCC
>DATBCN010000147.1:0-10672 GCA_036270475.1 Candidatus Angelobacter sp.
CGCGCACAGCGCAATTGGCATTCTCTATGACGTGCGCGAAGAAAACGTCGCGTTTCTTGAATTCTCCCGCCACTTCCACCGCTATGGACTTCCGGTGCCGGAAATCTATGCTGACGATCTGGCGCACGGCGCTTATATAGAACAAGACCTTGGCGACACAACGCTGTTTGAGTTTCTGGTAGCCAACCGCAGCGGTGAAAACATTGCGCCCACGGTGGTGGAAGCCTACAAAAAAGTTGCGGCCACTTTGCCGCGCTTCCAGGTAGAAGCCGGACGCGACTTGAATTACAAAGTGTGTTATCCGCGAGGGAGCTTTGATCGGCAGTCGATTGCCTGGGACCTGAACTATTTCAAATATTATTTTCTCCGCCTTGCTGGCATCCCCTTCAATGAACAGGCGCTTGAAAACGATTTCAGCCGGCTGACAAAATTTCTTCTGACTGCGCCGCGCGATTATTTTCTCTATCGTGACTACCAGTCACGCAACGTAATGTTGCTGGATGGCCAGCCGGTCTTCCTCGACTATCAGGGCGGACGCAAAGGCGCGCTGCAATATGACATTGCTTCGCTATTGTATGACGCCAAGGCTGACCTGCCGCCCGCGCTGCGCAAAAGCCTGCTCGACCATTACCTTGAAGCCCTTGGCGCATTCATTCAAGTGGACCGCGAAGCCTTTATGCAGCATTACTACGCCTTTGTTTATGTCCGTATCATGCAGGCGCTTGGGGCTTACGGCTTTCGCGGATTTTATGAACGCAAGGCGCACTTCCTGCAAAGCGTGCCCTATGCGCTCAAGAACGTGCGCTGGTTGCTGGAGCATGCCACGCTGCCTATTGCTCTGCCGGCGCTCACGGCGGCGTTCAAGAGCATTGTGACTTCAGAAAAATTACTGGCTCTGGCGGCGGATTCAGCAAAGTATGAAGTTGGTGTTACACCAGACTCGATCACGGTAAAGCTGAAGGACCAGACTGCGGAAGTCCTGCGCTCACTCACGCCGCGCGAAGAAAAGATCATCAAGCGGCGGTTCGGTCTTGAAGACGGCCCAGACAAATCCCAGGAGCAGCCCACTCAAGCAGAGGCACTGACCGTGCGAATATCCAGCTTTTCATTCCATCGCGGCGGCCCGCCTAAAGACGAGACCGGCCATGGCGGCGGCTTCGTTTTTGATGTCCGCAGCCTCCCCAATCCGGGGCGCGAAGAACGATTCAAAGCGCTTACCGGCAGAGACGCGCCGGTGATTGAATACCTGAACCAGCAAGAGAGCGTTCACGAGTATCTTGGCCATGCCGTGTCACTCGTTGACTCCAGCATCGGCAATTATCAATCCCGCGGATTCAAGAATTTGTCTGTCTCTTTTGGCTGCACCGGGGGCCAGCATCGCTCAGTGTTTCTGGCCGAACAGTTGGCCAGCCATCTGCGCGCGAATGGCGGCGTGGAAGTAACGCTCCGGCATACTGAGTTAGAGAAGATGGATCTCGAGAAGATGGGGCCGGAGAAGACGCACCGATGAAAGCCATGGTGTTGGCAGCCGGCCTGGGCACTCGATTGCGCCCACTCACCAATGATCGTCCCAAGGCGTTGGTGGAGGTCGCCGGCCGCACCCTGCTGGAAATTACACTTACCCGCCTGCGCGACGCTGGGGTCCGCGATGTGATCGTCAACGTCCATCATTATGCCGATATGGTCGTGGACCACTTGAAAGCCGCGAACAATTTCGGCATGCACATTGAAATTTCCCGCGAAGATGATGTCCTGCTGGATACCGGCGGCGGCTTGAAAAATGCCGCGTGGTTTCTGGGCGAAAACCACGGCCCCCCAGAGACGCCGTTCATCCTGCACAATGTGGATGTCATCAGCACCATCGACCTGAGCCGCATGGTGCGGTTTCATACGGCAAGCAAAGCGCTGGCAACGCTCGCCGTCCAGGAGCGAACGACATCCCGCTATCTCCTCTTCGACGAGCACCTGCAGCTTTGCGGCCGCCGGACTGTCAACGAGCAGAAAACAGAAATCGTTCGCCCGGTGCAGAAGATGCAGGAATTTGCCTTTACCGGCATTCACGTAATCTCTCCGCAAATCTTTCCCCTACTCACGGAAGATGGCGTGTTCTCGATTATCCCCGCGTATCTTCGGCTTGCAGCTCACGGTCTGGCCGCGCAGGGAGAACGAATCATGGCGTTCCGCGCCGATGAATACTATTGGCGCGATCTGGGCAAGCCGGAAAACATTACGCTGGCGGAAAAAGATATGCGGGAGAAGCTTGTCACCTAGGCGCAGCGTTTCAATTCAAGGCTAGATTCGCTGTGACCCAGGCAACGTCAGTTGGCTCTGCCAGCGGGTAGCCCAATTCTTTCCATCCGCTAAAACCACCCTGGAGCGGACGTACGCGCGTGATGCCAAGTTTTTGCAGTTTTTGTGCCACACGGGCACTGGTGGCTTCGTTGGGTCAAGTGCAGTAAAGGATGATCTCCTCATCGCGCGGCAGTGTGTCGGCGCGGCTGGTCACCTCGTCAGGCAAAACGCGGACTGCGCCCGGCAGAGTTCGCGGGTCGGCCACTGAATCCAAAGGATGGCGCAAATCAAGGATCACCATCTTTTCTCCAGATTCGATCATGTGGCGTACGTCTTCCGGGGTGATGCGTGACTTGTACAGCTCCTGGAGAAACTTGCGGCGCTGCATGTACTTGATGCAGACGTTTGCGGCCAGCACTACCAGGCTGGCTTCAAAAATAATGGGCGCAACCGCGGAGGCAACATGTATACGCTCCACCGGCAGATAGCCGGCAAGCATCAGCGCCAATATCCAGATCGTTGATCCGGCGGCGTTGGTGACGAAAAAATGCTGGCGTTCAATTCCCGATAGGCCCGCCACGGCCGGCACAACGTGGGAAACCCCCGGCAGCCACTTGGAAAGAAGCAATGTACGGGTAACGCCTTTTTCAAAAAAAACTTTTGAACGGCGCACACAGCTATCCGGCTCCAGGGAGATGCGGCACAACATGGCAAGGACCGCATCGCCTTTTTTTCTGCCCAACTCGTACCATAGAGAGTCGCCGGCAATGCACGTGGCCAGGGCGATCCATAAGGCAAGATCAAAGCGCACTTGGCCGCCGGCCGCAAGCGCCCCAGCGCCAACCAGCACCGGGGAAAACAGCAGGGGCGCGCCCGCCCGCTCCAGCAAACCGGAGCTGAGCAGCACTAGATAAGGATGGCCTAGCACCAGATGCATGATCGATTTCACGTTGGAAGGGGTCCTCTTTGCGCTTCCCGAATCGGAAATAGCTGCGTTCTTTTCCTACTTTAGATACTCTAATGCCTGCGGAGATTCCCTGTTGCTGAAAATATTTGCGGTCTTCCTTGGTGTTTTGCTAATTCTCCTGGTGCTGTGGGAGACGTTTGAGACCATTGTGCTCCCGCGCCGGGTCACGCGCCAGTTCCGGCTTACCCGAATGTTCTATCGCTCCACCTGGCGGCCATGGGCGGCGCTGGCAGCCCTGCGTGGATCCAAAAAGAAGCGCGACTCCATGCTCAGCTATTATGGCCCGCTCTCATTGTTATTGCTGCTGGCTTTTTGGGCCGTCACTCTGGTCGTTGGATTCGGGCTTTTGCATTATGGGCTCCACGATAAGCTTTCCGGCGCCCTTTTTGCCAGTGACTTTGGCAATGCGCTCTACCTGAGCGGCACAACGCTGTTCACACTTGGCCTGGGTGACGTGCTGCCCGCTTCACCTTTAGGGCGCTTTATCACTGTGCTGGAAGCGGGTATCGGCTTTGGCTTCCTGGCATTAGTGATTGGCTACCTGCCCGTGCTCTATCAGGCATTCTCACGCCGTGAAGTCACCATCTCCCTGCTCGATGCACGCGCGGGATCTCCTCCCACGGCCTATGAAATGCTGCGGCGGCAAAGCGGCGTAGATGGCATGGAAGCACTCACTGAGCTACTGCAGGATTGGGAACAATGGTCTGCCGATCTGATGGAAAGCCATCTTTCCTATCCTGTGCTGGCCTACTTCCGCTCCCAGCACGATAACCAGTCCTGGATCGCCTCACTCACGGCAATTCTGGATGTCTGTTCGCTTGCTATGGTCGGATTGGAAGGCATGTGCCAATATCAGGCCAGGATGACATTTGCCATCGCCCGGCATGCGCTGGTGGATCTGAGCCAGGTGTTTGGCGCTCCTCCAGACAAAAGCGCGGATGTGAACCGGCTGCAGCCGGACGCCCTGGCCGAGCTACGCAAGGGGCTGCATGCCGCAGGCTTTGTCCTGGCCGATGGCGATGCTGCCGCCGAAGAGCTGCGCCGTTTGCAATCACTCTATGAACCGTATGCCCTGGCTTTGGCTGGCTATCTGCGGCTGGAACTTCCTCCGTGGATCAAGGGGGCAACGGCGCCGGGGAAAGACAACTGGCAAACCACGGCATGGCAGTTGAGCCAGGCCCAAAAGGCACACAAGATTTCCGCGCATGATGACCACAGGTGAGGAAGTTTCTTTATTCATGACGGATGCCCTTCTCCAGGCAGAAACATTCTGAAGACCACCTGCAAGCAATTGCACACCTAGGCCGGAAAAAACTTGCAGCCCGCTATGCTGGCATCCACGCAAGCCATTGGCACAAAATGACTTGCACGATTCTCTCTGCATTATTGGAAATGGCCAGTTAACTGCCTTACAAACTATCGGAAAATCCCAAATTTACTTACAAGCTTGCCATTCGTTTTAACTCGCTCCCGAGGCATTGAGAGTCGTTTTTGAGTGGGAGCACAGATCGATAAAGTGGCTGGGAACCGACCGAGAAGGATCTAATTCACATGATTGGGCAGCCCAAAATAATTGTTAGCAGCGGTCATTCGTGATTCCCGCCGTTATCGTGGGAGGCAATCTTGGCGCCCTGGGCGTTGTACGCAGCCTTGCGGGCGGAGGCATGCCCATTTTTGTTGTCGATAAAGAACGCGGTGGCGTGGCGGCGCGGTCACGGTTCTCTCGATTTATCAGACTGCACAGCGTGGCAGGCAAAGAGCTTGTGCAAGGGCTCATCGACGCATCAATACGCATCGGCGGGCGGCCGGTCCTTATTATGACGGCGGATTCCGATGTCAACACAGTCTCAGCGTTCCGCCGCGAGTTGGAACCGTATTTTCGTTTTACTTTGCCTGCCCCGGAAATGGTCAACAAGCTGTTCGATAAGGCCCAATTTCAAATGCTGGCAGAGCAGGAGGGCCTGTCTGTCCCCCGCGGAATAATCGTATCGGAAACTTCCGACCTCGCGTTGATCTCAAAGCTGACGCTTCCCCTGGTGATTAAACCCGCCGACAAAACGCCTTTGGTTTCAAACCGTGAAAACGACCGTCCAGTGCGGGTGGATTCGCTGAACGAAGCGTATCTGGTGGCCCGCCGGATGATGGAGAAAACGGGGCGCCTCGCGGTCCAGGAGTGGATCGAGGGGAACGATAGCGACATTTACTTCAGCCTGTTTGTCTGCGACTCCGAGAGTAAAGTGACCGCCATGTTTTCCGGCCGCAAGCTGGTGTGTGACCCTCCAGAAGTGGGCATCACGGCCATATGCACCGCGGCCCCGGAAATGGACGAAGAGATCACGCGGCTGAGCCTGCAATTCACCTAGCGCGTCGGCTACAAGGGAATCGGGGGGCTGGAGTTCAAGCGGGACCGCCGAAGCGGAAAACTCTTCATCGTGGAACCCACGGTTGGCCGGATCGACTGGCAGGAGGAAATTGCCACGTTGTGCGGAATGAATATTCCTCTGGCCGCTTATTGCTCGGAAACGGGTGTTCCCTTTAAGAACTCCGCCAGAAAGGCATCGCGGGTGATGTGGCGTTCATCCGTCGTACATCGCCTGCCCGCTGGAACCGCGCCGCCGGGCGCGTCCTTGCGAGATGGATATTTCCGGCTCAACGATCCGTTGCCAGGATTTTACTACTATGCCATTAAGTTGTTTCCGCTAGGGGTCAACAAACTCCTGAGGCGAATGTTCCTGAAAGGAAGGATGCCCGCGCGCGCGCTCACTAAGGCAGTATGAGGCAGAGATCGAATATTCAATCGGGGAATCAATCGAATGTCAGTCGGTAACACAGTAATCGTCGGCGCAGGACCGTACGGCTTGTCCATAGCCGCTCATTTGAAGGCGGCGGGAATTCCATTTCAACTCTACGGAACGCCGCTTGAAAGTTGGCGCAAATATATGCCGGTAGGCATGGTGCTCAAGTCGGAGCGCTTTGCCTCCAACCTTTGGGACCCGGACCGGCGGTTTACTCTTGAGCGCTACTCCGCGGAACGCAAGATGCCTTACCAGGCCGCCGGAGTCCCGCTCAGCCTGGCGGACTTTCTTGGTTACGCTGAATGGTTTCGCCAGCGGGCCGTCGGTGAACCCATTGACGCCAAGGTCACCAGCATCAGGCGCACGCGAGATGGCTTCGCGCTGGATTTCGCCGGGGCCCCTTCGCTGGAGGCGCACCGTGTCATTATCGCCACCGGCCACATGGCGTTCAAGGTCATACCGGAGGAGTTCGCGGGCCTGCCCGAACCGTTGTGTTACCACAGCTCCGTGCTTCATGATGTCGCCCGATTCGCCCAGCGCGACGTTACGGTGATTGGAGCCGGCCAATCCGCGCTTGAAAGCGCGGCACTGCTGCAAGAGGCCGGCGCACGCGTCCGGGTGATTGTGCGCCAGGGCAAGGTCGCCTGGAACGCTCCGCGCAATGGCCACAATGCGCTGACGGAGAAAATTGTGCGTCCTGAGTCCGGCATTGGGTTCGGGTGGGAAAGTATGGCCATAGCGGAAATGCCGCAATGGTTCCGGCGGCTGTTCCCGGTTGATCTGCGCCATCGCTACGTGGCCAAATCATGGGGCCCTTCCGGAGCGTGGTGGCTGAGGCAACGCGTTGAAGGTTCCATGGAAATCCTCCTCAATCACAAGATAAGCCTGGCCAAAGAGGAGAACGGGCGCGTTTACCTGGAAGTACAAAGCCCGGATGGCATGGAAAAGATTTGGACTGACCACGTCATCGCGGCCACGGGATACAAAGTAGATCTCGATCGTATGAATTGCCTGTCTCCGGAGTTGCGGCAGAGCATTGCCCGGGAACGTGCCGCGCCTCTGCTGAACTCCCAATTTGAAACCTCGGTCCCCGGTCTGTTTATAGTCGGGATTGCCAGCTCCCCAACCTTTGGCCCGGTCATGCGTTTTATGTTTGGCGCCAAGCACGTTGCTCCGGTCCTCACAAGGTGCTTAAGGTAGGCTGAGAAATCCTGGGAGAAGCCAGCCACGCCGGAATACACAGAGGACAACTGGGAGCAATCATCGGCTGACCACCCGTTGCGGTCCGGCCTGGTAGAGCTCCGTGATCACGATAGAAATCCTGGCTTCGTTTCGGGGTGTTAGAAAAAAGCTTTGCGCAACTCAGTGGGATGATCGAGTTACAATTCTTCCATGGTGACTACTTCCATCGATACCGTCCCATATTCTGCAGCCGCGCGGCGCATCCTGCGTCCTGAAGATTGCGCGCTGGCCGTGATTGATATTCAGGAAAAGTTGTTGCCGCCTATTTTTGAGAAAGAACGGCTGGTGCGCAACGCGCAGCTTTTGGTGCGGCTGGCGGATATTCTCACTCTTCCCATCCTTGTCAGCACGCAATATGTGAAAGGGTTGGGCCCCACGATTCCAGAAATCAGCTCGCTTCTGCCACAAGTGGAGACGGTGGACAAACTCGAATTCGGCTGCTTTGGCAATGACGCATACTGCACCGCCGTGGGCAAGCTCGCGGACCGGAACACTCTTCTGCTCTGCGGCATGGAAGCGCACATCTGCGTGACGCAAACTGCGCTTGGCGCCTTAAACCAGGGGTTGAACGTTCATGTTGCCGCCGATGCGGTAAGTTCACGCTCAGAGTTGAACTGGAAGCTGGGCCTGGGCCGCATGCAGGCAGCGGGCGCCGTACTCTCATCCACGGAGATGATGATCTATGAACTTCTGGGCAAGTCCGGGACAGCCGCATTTAAAGAGATGCTGAAACACCTAAAGTAATACTTTATATTTGATCTTGGGCAATCGCCGCCGCACATCTGCGGGGCTTCCTCCTGACATCCGGCAAAATGGGCTTCATCTTCTCCGGATGTGCTTTATTGCACAGTGAATCATGCCGCTAAAGTGATTCAATGATAGATTGCCGCAGAGAACCGAAAAGCACGGGCGTTTAACTGCGGTTTAAAACCATAACACATGTTCGACAAAACGCCTTTCTACCCGAAGGGGCTATACTCGGCCCACATCTCAACCAAGATCAACTCAGCCAGGATCGATAACGTGATTCTCGCGAAACGAGGCCTCCTTGAAAGTGCATCTGGTAAATCCGAGCGACACTTCCTTTGGAACGGCTGTAATCACTCCCCGCTGGCTGTATGTTCTGGCCGCCGCCACGCCCTCCGCTTACGGCGATCCGGTGATTTGCGATGAAACCCTTGACCAACTCGATCCCCTGACGATCTCTCCCGGCGACGTGGTTGGCATTGGCATGCATACGGGAAATGCTCTGCGCGGCTATGCCCTGGGACGCATGGCGCGGGAGCGCGGCGCAACCGTCGTTTTTGGCGGTATTCATCCCACGCTCTATTCAGAAGAGGCATTTGAAAGAGGCGGCGCGCACGCCGTGGTGAAAGGCGATGGCGACCAGGCTTGGCCCGACGCGCTGAGAGATTCCGTCAACGGCAACCTCAAACGGATTTATGAAGGTGGACGAGTTGGCGCTGAACATTTCAAGTCCGCGCGCTGGGACCTGTTGCCACAAGGCCGGTACATGTGGGCCTCAGTACAGACGGTGCGTGGCTGCCCCAAGCACTGCTCCTTCTGCTCAGTGTGGCGCACGGACGGACAGAAACCGCGGCAACGCGCTTCTGACACCGTGATCCAGGAGATCGTGGAACTGCGGCGGCTGGGCTATCGATACATTGCCCTGGCCGACGATAATTTTTATCCCGTATCGCTCACCGACATCCTGCTGGCGGAGCGCCAGAACAATCAGCATCGTGTGGCGGAGCTTAAGGCAATCCGCAGTGAGCGTTTTGAGCTGATGTCACGGCTGGCGCACCTTCCTAAAGACATGGTTTTTTTCACCCAAATCACTATGGAAGCCGCGGAGGATTCCCAATTCCTTGACGCCATGCATGCTGCCCGCATAAAGGGCGCGCTGGTTGGCGTGGAAGCGGTGACTCCGGCTGGTTTAAAAGATGTGTATAAAGATTTCAACTTCTCCGGAGAAGAGCTGGTTCGTCGGCTGCAGGAATTTAAGAGCCATAACATCCATATTCTGGGATCGTTTATCTTTGGGCTTCCCTCTGACCGGCAAGCCACTTTTGCCGCCACTCTGGATCTGGCGCAGCGTGCGGGCGTGACCTTTGCCCAGTTTGTGATGCTCACGCCGTTCCCCGGCACGGTGGATTTTGAGAAATGGGAAAAAGCGCAGCCGGAGAGCGCTCGCGTCATGGACATCCCACTCAGCCGCTTCTGGCTGATTCCCGCCCAGTTCCGTCCCAAGATGTTTATGGAGCATCCGGTGATGAGCTGTGATGAAATACGCACACGGACGCAGGGCGTGTGGGACAGTTTTTACAGCTTCAAGTCCATCTGGAAAAGGTCCAGTTGCACACCGAATCTCAAATCGCGGCTGGCCTTTGTCTTTATTTCCAAACTATACCGGCAGATGTACGCGGGAACAGGCATCTCCACGGACAGCGCGCGACGAAGCCGATCAAGCTCATGGGCGCGATGGCTGGCCATTCCCTGCCGCCGGCTCTTTAGCTCCAGCCCCATGCCGGAGTTGCAGGTCCCACCGGCGGTAACATTGCCAATCATCGCGCAAGAAGTCTAGGCCAGCGCATAAAGCGAATATTGAGCGGCGATGATTGGCAGTGTCCCGTCACCGACTTCGCGCACATGCGAACCACTTTGTTTGAATAAAGAATTTGGCTGCGAATGGAATACCGTCAGCCTGGCCCAATAGCTAAAGCCAAGAGCCAATTTTCTATCCTGCCTCTTCTTCACTCTCTTCAACCGTCCGCTGGCCCAGCACGCGCGTCTCCCCGCCAATCAGCTCCAGCTTGATAGGCGATTCACCCGAGTGCTTCTCTACCAACTCCGCCAGACGTTGCGAATGCGTGACCACCCAAAGCTGCGAATACTTACCCGCATTCACCAGTTGTTTGGCCAGCGGCTCCAGCAGATCAGGATGAAGACTGGTTTCCGGCTCGTTCAGTGCCAGTAATGACGGCGGATGCGGGCTCAGCAGCGCAGCCAGCAGGCACAAATAGCGTAGCGTGCCATCAGAGAGTTCGCGCGCGCGCAAAGGCCGCCGCAATCCCGGCATACGAAGCAGGACGGCAAACATTCCTGTGTCTTCATCATGCTCAATCTCCAGCGATGCCCCGGGAAAAGCCTGACGGATGGCCTCATGCAGGTCCTGCGACTGCCCGACTTCATTAATGGTCTGGAGCGCAGCCGCCAGGTCGCGCCCATCGTGGGCCAGAACCGGCGTGCGGACGCCGACCTGCGGATGCCGCAACGGAGACTCCGCGTCCGTACGGAAGTGATGATAAAAACGCCAGCGGCTGATTTCCGCGCGCAACGATGAAAGCTCAGGATAGAGATGCGGTTCACGAAGCTG
>DATBCN010000148.1:0-11895 GCA_036270475.1 Candidatus Angelobacter sp.
GACAGGGTCCCGGAAATCAGATCGGTTGTGCGGCCATGGGCGGCAAGCTGTCGTTCCGCGGCCCGCAGCACGGCATATTTCGCTTCTGGCAAATCGAGCGCGGGAATCACCGTCATGCTCTTGAGAATACCGGCAAGATCAAAGTAGGCGCGGCGGCATTTCTTCATGAACTCTACTGGATATTCCGGTTTGCGAGCATAAGCGGCCACCGGGTCGGCGTCAAGCAAATAGGCAATATCGGGCCGGGGCACAAAGCCGTGAACAAATTTCACAAAGGCGCGGCTGAGCGGGTTGGAAAGATTCAGATTGGAAAGCTCGTCATAGATGTAACGGTCCAGAATAACAACGTCCACGCCGCTTCGTTTGGCGCGGGCCACCACGCGGCCAAGATGGATGGCGTCCAGCAGATAGAGGAAATGCCGGGCCAGGGTAAGATGCCAGCCGCGGACGTTTTTGTCGCGGCGATTGACCGGCTTACCCGGCGTGCCGATGCCGCGCTCACTTTTGTACACCTTGTGAACAAAGCCTTCGCGGTATTTCACCCCCACCACCACATTGTCCCAGAAGGCAAGCAGCGTGGTTTTGAGGCCGGCAGCGTGCAGCGCGGAGCGCAGGCCTTCAATCTGCGTGGATTTGCCCGAGCCATCGACGCCGGAGAAGGAGATAAGCAAAGGTGTACTGGATGCGGTAGTCATTTTGGGTTCGGCCCGTCCATATCCATAGTGGCGCTGTGGCCATGATCGTTTCAAACCTGATTGGCTAAAAACCAGATTTTCAAAAACCGAGATTCGCTCAAACCCTCGCCAAAAGCAGGCTACGGATATCTATCTTTGGGTAACACCGGCCGCGCCGGTGCCCGGAGGCGTTGATGAAGTGCCATGGCTCAAGGCAAAGACCGTGCCCAGCGCTGCTGCTGCCGCCACGGCAGCGCCAACCTTGAGCATGAGTGAGCGCGTCTGGTGCTGCTTGGCTGGGGCAATGGCGACGCCGGCTGGTTTGGCGGCGGCCCCACCTGCGGTGGGCACGCTTTCCGCCGTAGCCGCGCCTACAGGTTCACTGGACTGCTTCTTGGGTTGTGGGCCGTCAGGGACGGTGGTTTGCGGAGCAGCGGTCTGCGGAACGCCCGAAGGCTGTTGGTCCTGCTGCGCTCCGGAGGCGTCAGGATAAGTAGTCACGGGCTGCAGTGGCGCTTGCGATGGATTCACACTGGTACCGGAGCTTGGCGCAGGTTGCTGCGTTTGCGGCTGCCCTGTGGGCGATTGCGCGGCGGGGGGAGCCTGATTCGCCTGCGCTGGCTGCTGGGCATCGGCGGGCGGTTGCACCTGGGGCTGCGTCACTGGCGTCTGCTGCGGCGCGGCGGTGTTGTTCTGCTGTGCGCGCAGTTGCGTCGCGGAGCACAGGCCGGCAACCAGCAACGTACTCAGGATGGTCGTAAAGCGATGTTGCAGTGTCATAAAAACCTCGGGTGAACTTTCTGGTTGTGCGGACCTATTTCGATTTCACGGAGCCAGGCTTCACGGAAGCAGGTTCTCCGGAGTAGTCACTGAAGCCGGGTGTGCCGGTTTCTGCCGCCAGCAGCCGGGCCAAATCAGTGTCTCTGTCCCAGTAATGTTTGATGCGGTTTTTCAGGCAGCGGGTAAGAGTAAAAAGGCTGGTTTTGTACCAGCAGCATTTTTCCATTTGGGGGGAGAAAACGGCCACCATGCGCGCATTTTTAAGCTCATTGGCCCCGTCCGCCAGCAAAGTGGCGATGAAACGGTGGTTGCCCTCCAGCAGGGTGACTGGGAGCCGCTCATTAATGCCCAGCAAAATAATCATTCCCTTGCTCAGATCAGTGGGCAGTTTGCCGCAAATATCGGATATTTTGGCCACGAATTCATCCGGCTCACTGTGTTTGAGCTGGCGGATACGCTCAACGACGTGGAGGGCCCTGAGGTTGCCGCGGGCGATCTTTCTCCATTGCGCGCGCGGGAAGACGCTCACCAGCTTTATGTCCTCCGTAGCGAACTCCATCTCCCACCATTGGCGGTCCTCCGGAAGTTCCCACCACATAGTGTCACGGCGGCGGAAGAGCAGCACGCGGCGGATTTCATTCTCTGTCGCATTGGTCAAATCGGGGTTCTGGACCATGGAGGCAAACCGGCCCCGGTCAGCGTCATACTCCTTGTGGAAGAATTCGCCGCGCAGGAATTCGGCGATAACCTCGGCTTCGGTGAGACGGCGCAGTTTTTTCATACAGCCTCTACCGGGGAACCCTTGCCGTGGTTGCGCAAAAAATGGTTGCGCAAAAAGGGGACAGCCACCAGGACCAACATGACCGCCATCAGGATGATCCGCACCATGATGACTTCATGCAAGCTGCCATGGAAAAGGCCGATGCCTAGCACCAACGCGCCGCTAAAGATCAGTTGCAGCCAGCCGGTATTGGCGATGCGGCGGGACATTTCATACGCGATAAACACAACGCTGAGCGAGTACAGCGCCGTGGCCGCGGCGTACAAAGCCAGCAGCCAGCCAATCTCAATGAACCGTGAGCCAAAAATCACACCCATGATCAGATGGGGAAAAAGCGCGGCAATCACAATGAAAATGAGAGACAGGCCTGTCACCAGCAACAAAGGCAATCCAATGCCGTGGGCTTTCTGGCGGGTCTTGTCCTTGTTCTGGCCGTGGCTCGCGGCCGCCGTTACAGGAAACATGGCGTTGACCACGCCGAACCATGCAGCGAAGTAAAGAAGGCGTCCAATCTGGGAAATGGCGGCATAGACGCCGGCTGGATCAGAGGGGAAGAAATGCTTTACCAGCAAAATATCCACGTTGGTGATGATCACCTGGCCGACAAAAAAAACGATTGCCTGCAGCGCTTCAGCGAATGACGGCGGCTCCGCTGCTCCAGCTTCAACGCGCAACTCAACAGGGACCGGCGGCACAAAACAGGCAACAATCACTGAAGCGGAGATGGCCCCAACCGCGCCAAGAACTCCGTATCCGGCCACAACCAATCCAGCGCCCACAAAAAAGCGCGTGAGCGCCTCAAGGACAAAGTTCACACCCAGGCGCGGGAAAGCGCAGACACCCTGCATGGCGCCGCGCTTGACTCCCAGCGGAGCGTATGCGGCAATCCCCAGCGCAAGAATGCCGATGATCCATGGGCTGGGCACGTTCAGATATGCGGCAATTGGTTTTTGCGCGACGAAGAGTCCCGCACCCAGGGCAAGACTGGCAATCCACGCCTTGCTCAACAGATCATGCACCACGGCAGCCTTGCCGGAAGCGGCCGGGTTTCTGGCCACGAATTTGGCGCATACAAGCTGAAACGCCAGGCTGATGCAGGAGGCCAGCAAGAGCAGCGTGACTGCGGCATTGATGTTGCCGAACGCCGCGGGCCCGAGCACACGGGCCATGACCATGTTGTAGGCAAAGTTGAAAACGTTCACCGCCATCATGGCGATCAGCATAATGAGGCTGCCGCTCAACACGGTGGCCTGCTGCTGCTGGAGCGCTGGGGCCGCGGCTGCTTTGGTATCGATTTCCGTAAGGGTGATAGCGCTTTCTGAATGCCGCATCACGCGCGATCTCTAGGCTGCCGCGGGTTGGGCAGAACGTTTGTTATGCAGAAGTTGTTGCCGCATGGCGTTGGGCAGGAAGCCGCTGAAACTGCGGGCCGCCTCGGTTGAAGATTCATAAATTTCAAACAGGCGCTCCGTGCGGGTAAGTTCCAGCACCACGGCAGCCTGGTCAGAAAGAGAAGCCAGCTTTACGTCGCCATCGCGTTTGTGGGCTTCAGACATGCAACGCAGCAGCATCTCCACGCCAGCGGCGTCAATTTGCGCGACCTGGGAAAGATCAAAGACCAGTTGCGGACGGTCAGCGGAAAGAAAAGGCCGCACGTCGCGCAGAAATTCCCGGGCGGTGCGTGCATTTATGCGTTCCGGCATTCTCTTTACCACGACTGGCCTGCTATTGATGTCCATATCTCCTCGCTACAACCATGTTGGGGAACTTGTGGGATGTTTCAGTGTCACAGGCCGGCGTTTCATAACCGGCGGCATCGCCAAGGACCGGAGAAGTCTGCCGCAGCTTGGCCTGCAAATCAGCTTGCTGCGCCCTGGCGGCAAATATTCCCTGCCAGGCCAGGCGCGGAAGATAGGTCAGGATGTCAGTGGCGGCACTCAATACCCTCTTTCCCGACTTTGCGGAAATGGAACCAATGAGCTTGGGATCGGCGACCGCAACACTCACGTCGCGATGAAGATTCACAATCCGCCCCAGGCCAGCCACCGAATGTGCCAGATCAAGTCCGGCGCCCACGTAGGAGAAGGGCAGGACAGTGGAGTTCTCAACAACCGTGCCGCAATCGACCACTGCATGCCGTTCAATGGAGCTGCAACGGGTAATCACCGCGCCGGAATGGACCCGGGCAAATGCTCCAACAAACGCCGGGGCCAGGACGCGAGCGCCTTTCTCAATCAGGGCGCCGGGCGCGATCCATACACCGGGCCTGGCTTCCTCACCGCCGGGGCAGGTTTGTGCCTGTCGGGTCAGAATGTCAATGGCAAACTGGCGGAAGTCGCGGGCGTCCGCCAAGGCGTTAAAATATCCTTCATGCTCATACAGCGGGCACTCCGTGCGGCAGCGCGTAAGCTGTGTCCGGAAAAGCGAAGCAGCATCATTGCGGCGTGATGCGCTGATGCAGAAGATCTCCAGCCGTTGCTGGCCACGGGACATCTGCGTGACCCGGCCCTGATGGTCCAGGTGAAATTGAACGAACTTTTCAAAATCAGCTTCAGCAAAAGTGCTCAGCCGGACTAGCACCACCAGTTCAGCGCCTTTCTGCGCCATATCGTTGAAAACGGATTCGGCGGTCCGCCAGAATCGGTCAGGAGCAGCCGTGACGCAGGGGACATCCAAAGGGAGGCCACAATTGCGGGGAGTTACAGAAGGCCCATCTTCCACAACAGCGCTGAGGGACGAGATGCCATACTGCTGCAGGCGCTCCGCCATGCGCAAAAGAGGGCTTTTTCCCGCAACATCCAAGGTCCTTGCGAGCGCGGCAGTAGCCGGCTGGTCTACCTCTCCGATACTCCCTGAATTGACCAGCAGAAGTCCGCGTATATCCATGGTTCCCTTCACCTGTCCAGATAATGTTCTGGCATAGGGCGCAGAAAGCGCATGAACCAATGGAGGGACCTCCAGCACGAAGTAACGAGACCGAAAACAACTACGGACTACCGAAACCCTGGGGCCCTCTGGCACTGATCCGCGCAAGTCAAAAACTTCTTGCCCACAGTCCAGAAACACTTACTCGTATTAAGCACGACGTCCAAAAATAGGACGCTCGCAGCCTTATACAAGCAGCAGTGTTGAAATAGATGTGAATGACGCTTCCCGTGTTGTAAGGTCAGAGCACCTGCTGGATTTTTTTTACTGCGGCGATGCTGCTGCTAGAATTTCTTAATGCCGGAAAAAACAACAGTCTACTTTTCTCGCATTGAATCGTCCCCGGCGGGGCCGTTGTTGCTGGCAGCCACGGGAAAGGGCCTGCGCTGCCTGCACTTTGATAAAGGCAAGATGCCAATTCCCGGTAAAAAGGAAGTCTGGATCGAATCGCGCGAGCATCTCCAACCTTACGCAGACCAGATCATGGCGTATTTTCGCGGAGAACTTCGTGAATTCACCTGCAAATTGGACCTGGTAGGCACCGAATTTCAAAAAGATTGCTGGCAGGCGCTGCTGCGTATTCCTTATGGCAAAACCTGCTCTTATGCCGATATCGCCCGCGAAATCGGCCGTCCGCAGGCTTTCCGGGCTGTTGGAATGGCCAACCATGACAATCCGATTGCGATTATCGTTCCCTGCCACCGTGTGCTGGGCGCAAATGGCACACTCACGGGCTACGGCGGCGGACTTAGCACCAAGGAAAAATTATTGCGGCTTGAGGGAGCAGAATTTCGCGCACCCAAAGTTGTCTCAACCCCAGGCAAGGACGAAAGCGCCAGGCCGCGGCAGGAAAAATTTCAATATTAGCACCGTGCCTACCGATACTTTCGTTGCGTACAGCGGTTCGTTTGGGCTTACCGCGCCAGAAGTTTTATTTCTTGCCATTATTTTTTGCCAATGGTCAGCTTGTTCACCAGCTTTTTATTGGCGGCATATGATTGGACGATGCGCGTGGCGGTAATCTTCTCTTTGTTGGTTCCCACGGCGCCCGCCAGCTCAATGGTGTCTCCGGTGATGGTGACATGAGGGCTGTCGCCGGTCAAAGTGGGTTCCTTGCTGAGCGCATTTTGAATCTGGCTGGCGAGATCAGAGTCGCTTATGGCAGCCAAGCCATTACTGGAAGTTTGATTCTCAGCCGGCGTGGTTGGACTGGAAGACGCAGAACTCGAAGGCGCTGGGGTTCCGGCCTTGGTCTGCGCGCCATCCCCAATGCGGGTAGCGGGCGTGGACGGGTTTACCGGTGGAGTTTGCGGTTGTTGCGCACTCTGGGCAACCAGGGCCACCGCGGAGAGGACGAACGCGAAACTGATGGCATAGAGCCGAATTTTCATTGAATTACTCCCAGACGAAAAAATGATATCCCCGGATATTGCACACAATTCTGAACTTTGTGAAAGCACGTTTTGTGCCAACATCAAGGGTGCTTCGGCGGTTACCACAGTCTTAGCAAGCCATTAAAAACACTGGATTTTGGTATTCGCTGTGCATGACAATAGTAAGTGAGCGCAAATGAGTTTGATTCGCCCCAGTCCTTTTAGTGGGAAGCAACGGGTAAAAGTAAGCAGCCAGATTCCCACACCGTGATATGTTTTAGATTGCGAGATATGTTTACATAGGCCCGGGTCCTACATAGGCTTGAATCTTTACTTCGGTTTGGAATCATAGGTTCGAATCTTTACATAGGGTCGAATCAGGGGCGCATTCGGCGGTAAACTCAAAACGTATGGCCCACACGCATTCCCATCCGCACCCTCATCCGCCGTTAAGCACCAGAGCGTTGCGCTATTCGTTGGCGGCCACATTTGCGTATGTGCTGATTACGTTGTTTGCGGGGATACGGGCACACAGCCTCGCGCTACTCTCTGAGGCGGGCCATAACGTTACTGACCTGCTGGCCCTGTTGCTCTCCTGGGTTGCGGTTTTCATTCAAACCCGGCCGCCCAATGCCACCAAGACCTTTGGTTATCATCGCGCCGGAGTGCTGGCGGCCTTTGTGAATGCGCTCTCTCTTGTTGCGATTGCGTTTTACATTTTTTATGAAGCTTTGTTGCGCATGCGCAACCCCGTGGCCGTGCAGTCACAGATCATGATCTGGGTGGCCCTGGTGGGAGTGCTGATGAATGGCGCCATTTCCTGGGTCTTGTTCCGCGCCGCGCGCGACGTAAACATCCGCAGCGCCTTTATTCATCAGATGGGCGACACGCTTTCCACCGCCGCCGTGATCATTGGCGGCTGGATTATCTGGTGGACGGGCCGGACGTGGATCGATCCCGCGCTTTCCATCGGAATTGCCTGCCTGATTCTGTGGTCATCCTCCGGCATTATCCGCGAGACCCTGAATATCCTGCTGGAAGGCGCTCCGCAGGGAATCTCCGCCGAACACATTGCCGGCAGCCTTACCGCGGTCAGCGGAGTGAGAGACGTGCATGACGTGCATGTCTGGAGCCTTGGCTCGGACTCGCGCGCCCTTTCCTGCCACATCCGGATCGACAACATCACCATGTCAGAGAGTGAAGTGATTCTCCGCCGGGTAAAAGAACTACTCACCGCGGAATACCACATCAGCCACACCACCATCCAGTTTGAAAACGTTGATTGTGAAATTGCCCACGGATGCGTGATTCCCATTGGAACGGAACGCCAGCAAGCGCAACTCAAAAGCTCAAGATAATTCGCAACACAAGAAAAGGCAGTCGGGATGTGGTTCCCGGCCCTTGCCCGCTAGCCGCTTTTTCTTTCCGCGCCTTGCCGGGAAAATATCTCCCGCACCGTGTCAAGAGTGTCAATCTCTTCTGGTGATTTGTCAGTGCGGATGCGCACAATGCGCGGAAAGCGCAATGAATAGCCGCTTTCATGCCGGCTGGAGCGCATCATGTTGTTAAACGCCACTTCCAGAACAATTTTCGGTTCCACGGTGCGGCGGAACCCTCCGTCTTGAATGGTGTGGGCCAGAAACCATTCAGTCATCTCCGCAATCTCCGCGTCGGTCAGGCCGGAATAAGCTTTGCCAACATTCAATAGCTGGTCGCCGTCGCGCACGGCAAAGGTGTAGTCGCTCAGGACCTTATTGCGTTTGCCGTGGCCCCACTCTACGGCCGTGACCACCACATCCAGCGTAGCCAGTTCTTTTTTGAGCTTGAGCCAGGCTTTGCCCCTGCGGCCCGGAGTATAAGCGGAACCAGGGTCTTTTATCATCAGCCCTTCATTGCCCCGCTGGCGCGCTGCAGTAAAAATCTCTTCCAACTCCGCCGCGGAGTTTGCCGTAAGCGCTGGCGCAAGGACGACTCGAGGTGTGCCGCGGCCCGCACCTGTTGCGGGCGCAGCGATCGCCGGTTCAAACACCAAAGTACCCTGTGGACTTTCCATGGCCATGCTGTACTCGGCTGCGAATCCGTTTTTGGCCGCGGCGGCAAAAACCTGCTCAAGGATTTTCCTTCGCTCGCGCAACGGCTTTTCAGTGAGGAGCTCGCCCGAGGCATACAAAATGTCAAAAGCCATATAGATCACGGGCACCGTGCGGACCATCTCTGCAGAGACATTTTTCCGGCCCAGGCGCTTTTGCAACTCAGAAAAGGGCAGCGCCTGCGCCGAATCCGCGTCCCAGGCCACAATTTCTCCGTCGAGAATCACCGGCCCATGAAACGCCCGCAACGCGGGCGGCAATTCAGGAAATGACTGGCTGATTTCATCCAGCGTGCGGGAAAAGAGCCGGACGCGCGGATCATCCTTGCCGCCGGCATGTACCTGTGCGCGAATGCCGTCATATTTGTCTTCCACGGCCGCCGGCGCAAAGTATGAAAGCGCTTCCTCTGCATCCTGTGCCGGGCTGGCCAGCATAAAGCCGATGGGATGGAAGAGGCGCATCCGCGCCTGATTGAGTGCGTGTTCCGCCGCCAGCCGCAGGGCCGCACTGATGTCGCCCAGAAGCATATTGGCCCGCTGAACGTCCGGCAACTTCTCCTCAAACGCTTTCGCAATCGCCTCCTCAACCAGGCTTTCACGCAAGCCGATGCGCAAATCACCGCTGATGATCTTGATGACGTATTTGGCTTCCTGGGCAGTGGCACGATGCAGAAGGTCCTGAAGCAGGCTGAGCTTGTGCGCGGCGACTGATGTTTGCGCCAGTTGATCGAAAACCTTTGCCACTTCGGCGATTGATAGCGAACTTTTGCTTGGGGCTGTTTTCTCCAGAAGGTCCTGCGCTGCGGCCCCCAGATCGCCATGGCGGCGGTAAGCGGCAGTAAGGGCGATTTCTCCTTTGCCGGAAACTTCACTCAACGCCCGCCACAGCAGAGAGCCGCCTACCTGCAATGTTCTTTCTTCCCATGCCGGAAAAGCCCGCCCGGATAGAAAGACGGCAGCCTGGGCAGCTTCCTCCACCGGACGCAAACTGAAATACTGCGCCACCAGCCGGACCTTCTCTGTCTTCTTGGTAGTGGCGGCTACCGCGTCGGCAGTGATGGCGAATGTGTGCATTGTTCGTAAAGGATGACTTTTGTGACGTTTGTAAGGATAGCAACCGCGATTTGCTTCTGTCTTTTTGGCCTGATTTCCCTTAAAATGTTGCTTTAACAGCACTTCCGCTCTTCAGAAACCCCTGGAGCGCCAAGTGCAGATAGATCATCTAATAAGCCAATGAAATATTTCCGCCAATTTCTGCGTTTTTTTGCTGCCCTGCAACTGCTGCCCGCCCTTGAGAGCGGCGAGGAAACCCTGGTCGGCGGCCAAGCCGTGATGGAAGGCGTGATGATGCGCTCGCCGCATGCCTGGGGCATTGCCATCCGCAAGCCTACCGGCGAGATCACCACCCATAGTGAGACCTTGCAACGTCCATCAGAAAAGCACAAATGGCTGGGATGGCCGTTCATCCGCGGATTGGCCACATTGGGCCAGGCCATGCGCCTGGGTTTTATTGCCTCAAAATTTTCCTTGAACGTGGGACTGGAAGAGATTGCCAAGGAAGAAGGCGAGAAGAAGCCGGAAATTGGAAGCTGGGCCATGATCGGCAGCATGGTTGTTTCGATCGGCTTTTTCATCTTTATGTATAAGTTTGTTCCGCTGGCCGCTGCCACTGGTTTGAAGACGCGCTGGCATGCGTTGAACAACAATTTTTCTTTTACCCTGGTCGATGGCCTGATCCGCATCGCGCTCTTCCTGCTCTTTATATGGGGAATTTCCTTGTGGGACGACATCAAGCGCGTCTATCGCTATCACGGCGCGGAGCACAAAACGGTCTTTGCGTTTGAAGACCACGGCATGCCGTCCATTGCCGACGCACAGAAGTATTCCACCTACCATCCGCGCTGCGGCACCAGCTTTCTTATGACGATCATGCTGCTTTCGATCTTTGTGTATGCGGCATTCCCCATCCAGGGCTTCTGGGCCAAGTTTGCCCTGCGCGTGGCCTTTCTGCCGGTCATCGCCTCAGTTTCGTATGAGATGATCCGTTTCTCCGCCAAGCACGGAAAGTCATTCTTCTCATTGCTCACCAAGCCCGGCCTGTGGCTCCAGCGCATCACCACCCAGCCGCCCACTGATGAACAGGTGGAATGCGCCATTAAAGCGCTGGATCTGGCCATGGAGTTAGAAAAGAAAAACGGCGGCGAACTGGTAATTGCCTAGCCAAGGAATTGTTATGTTGAGCAAGCGCAAAGCGCGAGTCAAAACATCCCAGGAATTCGTCTCCCTCGTTACCGATGCAGGGAATTCTCATTATTTCGCATTTCATCATTAGCGAAATCAGCATTCATGAGGCGCGCTATAAGGCTTCTGTTCTTTGCGTGTGCTTATTCCCTAAAAAATTTCCAACAATCTTCTAACGGTAACCAATGTGCTGCCATGGATGCAGCCGATGTAGGAACACACAATGTTTGAACGTCTGAATCAGATTGAAGCCAAATACGACGAGCTCACCAAGGCGCTCTCCTCGCCGGAGATCATGAATGACTCCATGCGCTACCAGAAGACCGCCAAGGCGCACAGCGAGGTTGCCGAGATCGTCGAGAAGTATCGTGAATTCAAGGACTTGACCCGCGGCATTGAGGAAAGCAAGGCCATGGTGGCCGAGGAATCCGACGCCGAGCTGCGCGCCTATGCCCAGGAAGAACTCGCTCGTCTGGGTGAAAGGCTTGCACAGGTTGAAAGCGACCTAAAGATCCTGCTGGTCCCCAAAGACCCCAACGACGACAAAAACGTGGTGGTGGAAATACGCGCCGGCACCGGCGGCGATGAAGCCACGCTCTTTGCCGCCGAAATGTTCCGCATGTACAGTCGCTATGCTGAATCGCAACGCTGGAAGGTCGAAGTCCTTTCGACCTCCGAATCAGGCGTAGGCGGATTAAAGGAAGTCATCGCCATTATTGAGGGCAAGGGCGTTTACTCCCACATGAAGTATGAGAGCGGAGTGCATCGCGTGCAGCGCGTACCGGCAACGGAACAGCAAGGGCGCGTGCATACATCCGCGGTAACAGTAGCCGTGCTGCCTGAAGCAGAAGACGTAGACATAAAGATTGAAGCTAAAGATCTCCGCATCTACACTTTCTGCTCGTCGGGCCCCGGCGGACAGTCGGTGAACACTACGTATTCTGCTGTCCGCATTACGCATTTGCCGACCAACACGGTCGTAAGCTGCCAGGACGAAAAATCGCAGATCAAGAACCGTGAAAAAGGCATGCG
>DATBCN010000149.1:0-8562 GCA_036270475.1 Candidatus Angelobacter sp.
TATGTGCGCCAGCTCAAGGAGGCCAGTGCGCGCGTGGCTGCCGCTTGCGGCATGGCGAATTGGACGCTGGTTTACCAGAGCCGAAGCGGGCCGCCGCAACAGCCCTGGCTTGCTCCGGATATCTGCGACTACCTGCGCGCACAGCACGCGGCGGGAGTGCGCAGCGTTGTAATTTGTCCTATTGGTTTTATGTCAGACCACATGGAGGTGCTCTACGATCTGGATACGGAAGCGCGCGCGTTGTGTGATGAACTTGGCTTAAAGATGGTGCGCGCAGGCACGGCAGGCTCGCACCCAAAGCTGGTGGCTATGGTTCGCGATATGGTTTTAAACGCTCCCACGTCAGCGGTGCTGGCGCATTGCGAAGTGGGTTGCTGTCCCGCGCCGCAAAGGCCGGCAGCGGCAGGACAGCCGTCGTCGCGTTAGCGATCCCTGTCTCTGTCGCGGTCTCTATCTCTGTCTCTGTCGCGATCATGGTCTCTGTCGCGATCACGGCGTCGCTGGTCGTCTTTGCAGCCCGAGCCCAGGTCGCCGTAAAATGCGTTCCTGGACCACTCTTCAGGCGGACCAAACCTTTCTCCGTCAGACCGGCGGACGGTGATGCCGGAAGGATTCACAACTACCGCGTCGGCTTTGCCGTCTCCGTCAACATCAACAAACGCCGTGGCGATGGAGCCGTAGTAAGGTTGGCGCAGCCAGATTTTGGCGGGAAGAAATCTTCTGCCGTCGGAGAGGCGCACGGCAATCTCATTGGCATTTACAACGATTGCGTCGGCTTTACCGTCTCCGTTAACGTCAGCAAAATAGACGGAGTTGCCCACGCTGCCGTAGTAGCCGTCTGTGGTCCATAGTTCGGCGCGTTCGAATCTGTCGCCATTGGAACGCCGCACGGCGATCCCGTTGGTGTTTACCACGATTGCGTCGGCTTTGCCGTCACCTGTTACGTCGGCAAAATAGTTGCCCAGGCCGCCCATATAGGCTTCTCTGGTCCATTGTTCGCCACGCAGAAATTTTGTGCCGTCAGAAGGGCGAACGGTTATGCCGGAAGGATTTACCACAATCGCGTCAGCCTTGCCGTCGCCGGTAACATCGGCAAAGAAATTATTTACATGGTTCACGGCAACGCCAAAGAAGCCTTCGCGGGTCCAGAGATCGTGCTGCACGAACTGTGTGCCGTCAGACAGGCGGACCGCGACTTCAGTCGTGTTGGAGACAATCGCATCGGCTTTGCCGTCGCCATTTACATCGGCAAAGTAGATGTTTTGATGGCCTGATGTGTCGGTCCCAAAATATGGCTGCTGCACCCAGGTTTCATCACGAAGAAAGCGCGTGCCATCGGAGGCGCGTACGGTCACGCCATTTGCGCTGATGGCGATTGCGGCGGCACGGTGCTCGCCCGTAACATCGGCAAACTGTATTCCCATGGCGTTGGCAGTGCATCCTGAACGCCGTTGGGCCATTACGCTGGGGGCCATCATGCTGGCGCTGGCGCAAAGCAGCAAGATTGCGCAACCGGCAAACAGCCGCCGGAATTGGGTAACACGATTGGGACCGATGTTCATGCAAGCCTCCGATTTTTCAATCACGCGTTCCGGTACTCTGCTTTGGCGCAGATGCAATGCCTGCCATGGCGCAATGAAACTGTCAGAATGACCGGGGAAAACAGGATCATACTATGCACTCGCTCTCGCGCACACAAGATTTCCGCCGATGTTGGCCTGAAGTGCCCTTGGAGGCAACGGCGTCCCAGACAAGCCATTACTTCAGCTCGTATTTGTCCTTGTGTTGTTTAGCGTGGGTCCGTGGCGGACGCTTGCTGCGGCATGGCGGTAAAGCTGTCTGCCAACGCTTCTTCACAGGTATGCGCGATCACCGAACGATAGTGCTCGCCCAGAAAGACGCGCAAACGCGCTGTATCCATGGTGCTGGAGCCCAGCAGATAGGGCAGCGCCTCCGGAGGAATATCGGAAACGCCCAGGTCCCACAGCAACCGCAACGCCTGTTTGCAGATGGCCTTGGCCGGCACGCGCTGCACTTCGATACCGGCAATGTCAATGCACCGGCGCAACTCCAGCGGGTCGCCGCGTCCGGCAACGTTCAGCACGGTCAGTTTTGGATCAGCCAGCTTGCGGCGAAGAATATGTGCGATCAAGCGGGCCACGTCGTCCACATGGACAAACTGGAATTTGTGTTCCAGATAATCGCCGCGCGAAGGCAGCCACAGTGGCAGCCGCTTGCCCTGGCGGCGAAGTCTTTCGGCCAGGCGTCCTTTGCCGCCGGGAATACCGCGCAGCACGCCGAGTTGATAATTTTGCACCGTCGCGCCGGCATAAACATGCGGACGCAGCAAATAGGACTTGCACTGCATGCCCTTGGTGCGTGCCTGCACCGTCCGGTCGGCTTCCTGTTGATGCAGCGCATAAGGCAGGCTCTGCGCATTCAGTGGCGATTCTTCCGTCGCGGGCTTGGTGAGTTCCGGGCCATAGACCAGCGCGCTGCTGGGAAAGATGAATTTTTCAATGCCTCCCAGCATGCGGTTGTGTTCGGCAATGGCTTCCGTGACGCGGCTTGTTCCCGCCACATTCATGAGCCACATGCGTTTTTTGTTGATTACGCCGGTGCGCAGCGGGTCCAGCACAAACGCCAGGTGGACGACCGCTTCCGGACGGTGGGAGCGCATCAGCTCCAGCAATTGATCGCATGAGCGCTCTTCGGCCAGGTCGATTTTTTCAAACTGAATGGCGGCAGCCGTCTCTTCCATCTCACGAACGTCAGTGCCAATAACCTTGTAGTCCGGCAGTTGCTTGAGCAGGCGAAGCCCAAGATTGCCTGATACTCCGGTGATCAACACTGTCGGCTTTGCGGGCATGGCTACTTCGGTGGCGCGGGAATTTTAGGCGCAGGCTGCTGCGCCGGCGGCACTGGCATGGGATGCGCCTGCGGCGGGCTTGGTATCCGCATTGACATGGGATCTCCCGTTGGCTTGGGACCAAAATATGTATCGTTCAGGTCCGCGTGGATCGGGCCGGTCACGCTCTTGTTGGCCGCATCCAGGTTTTCCCTGTGTAGCGCCGCGATGATTTCATTCTTCACCTGGGCCAGCGCAAGTGTTTCCCGGCCCTGCAGTTTATAGAATTGGAAACCAGCAGGCTCGGGCTCCACTTTGGTTACTTCGCCCGGCTTCAAGGCAAAAACATCCTGCTCAACGCTGGGTTGGAATCCCGATCCGCGCCGTTTTGTGCCTACATCAGTATTGAGTGACGGAGGGGGAAGTCCCAGCGCCTTGTAAGCTTCCTGCTGCAGTTTGTCCAAATCTTCGCCCTTGGCGGCGCGGTCACGCAGGCTGTTGGCCGTCTGTTGTGCGCGCTGCACAAAGTCGTCCAACCCTTCTCTGGGCGCTTTTGGATTCACACGCGGAACAAACACGCGGCCCAGTTTGAGCTGTTCAAACTTCGCAATGTTCTGCTTGTAGTAATTTTCCACCTCGGCGTCAGAGGGGTTGCGGAATTTCTCCTCGTTCATGCGGCGATACGCTTCCGCCAGCGAGTTTAGGCGCACCACGCGCAGCAGTTCCTGGAATTTCGGGTCTTTGTCCAGCCCCAGTTTTTCCGCGGCGTCGGCAAACGCCATGATTTGCACGTACCGTTCGGCCAGATTACGCACCGCCATTGGAGGCATGGGCGCGCCGCTCTGATTTACCGCTCCCAATATCTTTTCAAATTGCTCTTTGGTCAGCACCGTGGTGCATGCCTCGCCACTCTTGCCAGGAGTGCTGGGACAAAAACCGTGAATCGTAACCACCGCTTCAGTAGCGCCAACCGCTTCCGGATGGGCGGCAGGTTGGGTAGGCGGGGATCCAGGCGTCACGCCGGTGCGGCTTTGTGTACCCAGTGCGGGCGCAGGCTGCGCCGGAGTTTGTGCTGCTGCCATGGCGCCGGCCAAAAAAAGAATCGCAAGACTTCGCATCATCCTAAAAGTGAACCTCTGCTAAATCGATGAAAGAAAGGGGGAGTAACGCCATCCTAACATAAAGAATATTCCTGCATGCAGCGCTCCGCCGCTCCATCGTGCTCAGCCTTCCGTACCATTTTTTCCGGTATACATCGCTTTTCGCAAAAAGCGGCCACGCTGGCTTTTACCTCGGCGAAATTGGTGATCCCAGTCCCGCTGGCGGCGCTGCCGGCGGAGGCGGACCAAAGTACTTTTCGTCGTATTCGGTATGGACGGGAGCGTTCAGTTCTTTCGTTTTCGCCTCCATGTTGTGTTTGAAGAGCTCTTTTGAGATTTCATCTTTCACGCTGTCGAGCGTGCTGGGTTGGCGGCTCGCCACGCGATAGATCAGGTAGCCGTTGGCGTCTTCTGAGCGAAATACATCACCCGCTTTGTGCGAAAAGACTTCCTGTTCCAATTTGGGTGGAAACATGCCGCGCCGGACCGCACTCAGATCGGTGCTAGGCGGCGTCCCGCTGATTCCCAGTGTTGCATACGCCTCTTTTTGCAGCTTGTCGATCTCTTCGCCTTTGGCCGCGCGGGCCTGCATTCCCTCCAGCACCTGCGTTACCTTCTTTTGGTACTCCTGCTTTTGCTCAGGAGTGGCGTTCGGATCAGGATTGTTTTTGGGGAGATAGATGCGGCCCACCTTCGCGCCTTCATATTTTGCCTGGTTGGCTTGGTAGTAGGCTTCAATTTCCTGCTGTGATGGATTGCGGTACTGCTCCGCCAACTGGTTCAAATAAAGATCTCCCAGCGTTTTCAGCCGCAACACGCGCATCACCTCAATGAACGCGGGAGAATTTTCCACCCCTGCAGCTTTGCCGGCCTCGGAAAAAACCAGCAGCTCCACATACTTTTCTCCCAGATTACGCCTCGCCGCTTGTGGCAACGGCTGGTTGCTGGGATTGAACGACTTTACCAGATTGTCAAATTGCGCCCTGGTCACGCTGATCGTGCATTCCTTGGTCGAGGGCACCGCGCTGTTGGTGGCCGGATTTGTGGCTGCCGGACATAGTCCTTTTACCGTGATGACGGGCTGGTCCGGTGCGATCTCCGGGGTTTTTTCATCGCGTCTCTGCAGCGTTGGCGGCGCCGATTGCATGAGGGGTGTTGCGGCCGGTTCGGCCGGCGCCTGCTTCGGTGCAGTTTTTTGCGGCGTTTGCGCCAGTGCCGCGGTCGCGGCCAAAATGCAGAGCATCAGACTTCGGGTCATTATGGGTCCTTTCGCTAAACCAGGGTAGCCAGGCGGCAACATCCTAGCATAATGATTTTAGGCTAAACGCATGCCGCACGAATGGTTACTGGTACACTGCAAGCAAAACTTGAGACAATGGCATTTGTGTCCACCTCTGAGCTGAACCCTGCGCTCGAAAGCATGCAGAGAGAAAAGCGCACGGTAGCGCTCAACTCCCTGCTTGCGGCCAGTGCCATTACCGCCCTCAAATTGATAGTCGGCGTCTCCACGCGCAGCCTGGGAATTCTCTCTGAAGCGGCCCACTCCGGCTTGGACCTGGTAGCTGCGCTGGTCACGTTGCTCTCGGTACGCGTCTCAGACAAGCCCGCCGACGCGGAACACCAGTATGGTCATGGCAAGGTGGAAAACTTCTCCGCGTTTATTGAAACCGGCCTGCTCCTGCTCACGTGCGTATGGATCATCTGGGAAGCGGTCCGGCGTCTTAGCGGCCATCATCCGGTACACATTGAGCCTTCCATCGCGGCGTTCGTTGTGTTGTTTCTTTCCATGGGTGTGGATTGGTGGCGTTCGCACAAGTTGCAGAAGATTGCCGATAAATATGACAGCCAGGCGTTGGAAGCCGACGCTCTCCATTTCAGCACCGATGTTTTTTCCAGTGGAGTTGTTGCCCTGGGTCTGGGACTGGTATGGGCGGGCGCGCACTGGCGGATAACCTGGCTCACCAAGGCCGATCCCGTTGCTGCCTTGCTTGTCTCCGGCGTGATTGTGTATGTAAGCTCGCGCCTGGGGCGCCGGACAATTGACGCGCTGCTGGACGCCGCGCCCCCTGGCTATCGCAGCCGCATGATTGATGCCGCTCTAAAGATCAACGGCGTGATTGAAGTGGAGCGGGCGCGCATCCGCCGCGCCGGCAACCGCTATTTTGCCGATCTCACGGTCGGCCTGGAACGCAACGTCACCTTCCAGCGCTCCGGGCAGGTAGTGGGGGAGATCACGAGCGCGGTGCAAAAAATCCTGCCGGACGTCGATGTGGTCATCCATTCGGTTCCCCGTGAGACGGGCCGGGAAAATATTTTTGACCGCATCCGCGCCGTGGCTTCGCGCAACAATTTCAGCGTACACGATGTGAGCGTGCAGGACCTGGAAGGCCGTCTCCATGTGGAACTGCACCTGGAACTGGACGAAAATCTCAGCCTCAAGGACGCACATGACGTGGTGACCGTGCTGGAAGCTGAAATTCGCGGCGACATCCCGGAAATATCGACGATCCTGACGCACATTGAAAGCGAGCCTTCCACGATTGAGTCGGGCAATACGGTGGTGCGTGACGCGGTGCTGGAACAAAAGCTCAAGCCAATCGTGGGCCAATTTCCTGAAGTTGTGGACATGCACGATGTGGAGATCAAACGCGTGCGGGGCAAAGTCTATATGTCCTGCCACTGCACCATGTCAGACGATCTGCCGCTTTCCCGCGTCCATGATGTCTCCACCGAACTGGAGATTCGCTTCAAGCAGGCTGCGCCAGAGCTTTTTAAGGTGCTCATTCATCCCGAGCCGCGGACGGACAACAGAAGGTAACGTCGCGGGGTTCAATCTCTTGAGCTGTGGTTGGCGAAGACATGCCGCATGGATTCCACGGCAAGCCATTTCACCGCTGCATTCGGCCCAATAATTTCTCCAAAAAATGAGGACGCCATTCCGGGCGTAGCGAGGGAACCTGCTCCGCTGCTCTCAAAAGCAAGCAACGCGCATGGCTTCTTCGCCATAGAAAAAAGCCGGACGGTTTCCGTCCGGCCTTCACCAACCAAAGGAGGAGAGAAGAGGCTACTCCTTTGGCGGAGCCATTTCGCGATGCATTTCCAGCAGCGGCTCAACTTTCATCTTGGTTCCCGCCGGGGCCTGGAACAGGGCCGCATCCGGCTCACTCCGTTTGATGTCAGTCAATTTGAATACTGTCTCGCCCACGCGCGGATCAGAGTGCTTCCTTACCACCATGGTGTGCAGTTCAGGCGAATACCAGGTTTCTGACACGATCTCGATCGCGCGCTCGTTCCCGATCTGTCCCGCGGGGATCGTTATGGTCTCGCGTTTGCCCTCGGCGGAGACGCCCTCAAGGGTCTGCGTGCCCAGGTCTTCATGCTTGACCTGGTCGGAGCTTTGGCGGCGCATACCGTGGCCCTGGGTGACGATTTCATGCTCGCCATGGCCACCCTCTGTGACGATGACTTTTTGTTGCACGGAGCGCTCGCGGGTGCCGCGCAGCTCAACAATGTCAGGCCCTGCGTTCCAGCCGGTTTCATTGCGCACCACCTTGGTGCCCTCGCCGCCGTCCTTCAGGATGTATTGTGTATGAGTGGTTGGATCGTTGATAAAAACCATCTTCGGGCTTTCCACCTGCAGCGGCCCAAGGCGGTTGAAGGTGGTCTCCCGCCGTGTGCGTCCCTGGCTGTCACGGGCCATGGAAGATGTTGTTTTGTTTACGATCTTGTTGCCGTCACCCAATATCTGAGTGCTCTCCGTGGTTGCGGTGGCGGTGTAGGGTGCGCCGGTCACAACTTCTCCGCCGCCGGCCATTTCAGCCGAGAAGAATGCAATCTCACCTTCAGGGAGTTTTTCGCGCTGGAACATCATGTTAATGTTGGGAGGCATTGCGGTCAGCGGCTCTCCTTGCGCAATGGTGAAGCTGTGCGTCTTTTCACGCGGGGCGGAGTCCTGTGCGGCTGCGCCTGCGGTTAGCAAAAGCGTGCTGGTTAGTAACAGGGCAAATCGTTTCATAAGCAAAATCTCCTTGGACTACGTTATTGGACCAATCTCACGGCGTAAGGCGTTCCATCCTGGCTGACTACAAAATCCGCCAGCACTCTGCGGCTTTCACCATCGGGGCTCATCGGCGCTCCCATTTGCCAGAGCGCGCTCGCGGGCAGGCGCACCCGCACCACATGCAACTCGTCTGCCGGGACCGCCGGATCGTATCCGGGAAGAGCCAGGAACTGGCGGCCGGCAGCGGCGCTGGCACTGGCTGCTGTGAATTTCGGACGTAGGTGTTTTCCTGCGGCGCGTGGCGCGACTGCGGCTGTTGTTGCGGGACTTACAGGTACAACGACATCAGGCGCCTTTGCAGGAACGCTGGGGACATCCTTACGCACCTGTTCCGTGCTCGGCGTATGCTCAGCGGGACGCATGAAAACTAAACTCACTAACAGGACCACACACGCTGCCAATCCCGCCGCGACAGCCATGCGCACTCGTTTCCGCCGAATGTGATGACGCCGGAAGGCCGTCACTAATCCAGCGCCAAGCTCTGCCGGAGCGCCCTGCCGTGACGATGCTGCCATGCGGCGCAATGCTTCTGCCAGCCGGGGATCGGATTGTGG
>DATBCN010000150.1:0-5043 GCA_036270475.1 Candidatus Angelobacter sp.
TCCGCTTTTTGCAAAACTTGCGCAGTGCATCCACTTTTTCCGGATTGGCCACATCCATCTTTGCCGCCACAACCACCATCGGCTTCTTTTCCAGATCGGCGCCAAAACTCTTTAGTTCGTCCATGATGACCTTAAAGTCGGTCACCGGATCAGGCCGGCCACTGGCATCTGAAACGTCAATCAGGTGCGCCAGCACGCGGGTGCGCTCAATATGCCGCAAGAACTGAATTCCCAGACCAGTGCCGGTGTGCGCGCCTTCAATCAAGCCAGGGATATCGGCGACAACATAACTGTCTTCGTCCGGAATTTCGCCAATCGTTACCACGCCAAGGTTCGGCTGCAGAGTGGTGAAAGGATAGTCGGCAATCTTGGGCTTGGCCGCCGAGATGCGCGAGACCAGTGTGGACTTGCCCACGTTGGGATAGCCGACAAGTCCCACGTCAGCCAGCAGCTTCAGTTCCAACCGCAGGACCTTCTCTTCTCCGGGAAATCCCTGCTCATGCTCGGTTGGGGCCTGGTGCGTGCTGGTGGCAAAGTGCTGATTGCCGCGTCCACCGCGTCCGCCGTGGGCCACAACAATGCGCTCGTCCGGCTGATTGAAATCGTGGATGCGCTCGCCTGTCTCTTTATCATAAAGAATGGTGCCGACAGGGACTTTCAGCACCACGCTTTCTCCATCGCGTCCAGTGCAGTTGGAGCCTTCACCGTGGCGTCCGCGTTCGCCTTTGTATTCCGGATTAAAGCGGAAGTGGACCAGCGTGTTGTGCCGCTCACTGGATTCCATCACAATGTCGCCGCCATGGCCGCCATCGCCGCCCGAGGGGCCGCCGCGCGGAACAAACTTTTCCCGGCGAAAGGCCATGCATCCGTTGCCGCCGTCGCCAGCCTTAATGCGAATGATTGCTTCGTCAATAAACATGCTGTCTATTTGATTGTACAGTCCGGGCCTGCGATTCGAGCGGCGTCTTTCGCCCGAAAAAGCGAAAGCCCCGCAGCGCCGGCGGGGCTTGGTTTTCACCAACGTGTTTAGCTGGGTGAACTGGACATGGCGGCGATCCGCTTATCTACGTCTTCCCGGCTCACCAACTCAATTTGCGTGGCAATGTACCAATTGTTCTCGCTAATATCCCGCACACTGGCAACGCGATCACCGTAGAACTGGTTGGCTGGTTCCTGCAGAGAACTGGTGCCCGCTTTGAGAGCACGATGGTAGGCGGCATCCGTATCTGGCACATAAATCTGCAAAGCGCACGGCATCGCGGGCCATTGCTCGCCTCCATCCGCCAGTTCCACTACCGAGTCGCCAATTCTGAGTGCCGCATGCCCAATGGTCCCGTCGGGCCGCGGATAAACAGCGATCTCCTTCGCCTCAAACACCTCTTTGATGAAGGCAATCAATTTGGCAGCGCCATTCACATGCAGATAAGGAATCACGCTCTGGTAGCCGTCCGGCTTGTATGCAACCTTGCTGGTCATGGTTCTCCTCCTTTTCTTATTTCTTGTCTTTTATTTCTTTATTTCTTAGGTTGTGCCGACATGCGGCGCTCCATCTCTTCCGGTGAGACGTCTTCCAGATGAACGGCAACGGTCCATTTGTGCCCGAAGGGATCTTCAATGGTGCCGTTGCGATCACCATAGGGCTGGTCCTGCACCGGTTTTTTGAGCTTTGCGCCCTGCGCAAGCGCGCGCTCCACGGTCTTGTCCACATCGTCAACGTAGAGCAGAAGTCCCACCGGAGAATTGCCCAGCGTCCTGGGCCCAACCACATCCAGCTCAGGAAATTCGTCAGCCAGCATCACGTATGAATCACCGAACTTGAGTTCGGCGTGACCGACACGCCCATCCGGCTGCGGCATACGCATGACCTCAACCGCGCCAAACACTTGTTTATAAAAATCAATCGCCGCCGCAGCGCCCTTGATGACCAGATAAGGCGTTACGTTGTGATATCCCTCTGGAATTGGGTTTACTTTGTTTGCCATAAAAACTTCTCCTTGTTGAAATGCTTGTTGTACGATTTTCTGCCTCTCACATTCTTCTCAGCCGGCACACCGCACCCCACGGACGCGAGCCTTGCCGCCCATTCGATGCCGGTAAAAAAGCCATTAAGCGGAGAAAAAATGGCAACCGCTTGATCGCAGCGGCTGTCTTTAACATGGAATAAACTTCGGCTGGCTTCCAACCGGTGGCTGTAAAAAAATCGGGCCCTTCTTCCGGCCCGAACTTCAGCGGCGAGCCAGCCTCACTCAGCGCGGCCAGATTCTTTTGCAGCATTTTCAGCAGGCCCGGCGAACACAGATCAATGGCCCAATCACTAAAATTGGCTTGAGCGGCCAGATCGCGGCCCAGGGTGGACACTGCATCGCGCGTCAGGTAAACCAACAAACCTTCAGTGACCACCAGCACCTTCCTGGCATTGCTGCCCAGTCTCTGAAACAGCGCCCGGCGTCCGGCAACATCCGCCAGGTCAAGGCGCACCCGTTCCAATCCGCAGCGCGGTTTTTCCTGGCGCAGAATTTCTTCTTTGTAATCGACCATGGCCGGCAGATCGACTTCTATCCATTGGAGCGACGGCGGAAGGTCCATCCAGTAAGGCCGGGTATCCAGCCCAGCGGCCAGGTTAATCACCATGTCTGTACCCTGTTTGATTTGTTCAGTGATGATCTGGTCAAAGCGCACCGTCCGCGCCGTATACGGCCATTCATGCCGCAGACCGCGCTGCATTTCCCTGGCGATCTGCTCTCCGCGTTCGCCAGCGAGTTTGCGGGCAAAGGGATCACGGAACAGTGCGTCCTGGCGCTCGCTTTCGCGGGCGCGAAAAACCGCAACCCACAGCGCCGTGTCAGAGATATTTCGGAGTGCTTGTTGCTCAGGCTTTACCATTCTGCTTTCCATGGGGGTTTGAGTTTCCGCGACAGAACCAATTCTGGCGGATGCGCCTGGTGTTTGTATTGTAAAAATTTGACCTAAATCGATTTTTCTATTCGGGGATAGGAACGTGGTTCAGGTGTTCAGTCTTTTGGACCAGATAAGTAGTTGGATTAATGCCGGAAAAGGCCTTGAAATCATGGATAAAATGGGCCTGATCGAAGTAGCCGCAGCTTGCGGCAATGTCCACCCAGTCACACGCCTTGCCCTGGTGGATCTGCTGCAGGACGCGCTGGAACCGGCGAACGCGGCAGAACAACTTGGGCGTAAGCCCCACTTCGCTGGAGAAAAGCTGGATAAAGCGGCGGGAACTGATGCCGATTTCATCTGACACATCAGCGATGGCCGGCGCCGTAAGAATGTTACGGAACAAACCCAGCGCAAAACCAACGGCACGGTGGCGCTCCAGAGGTTTGAAGGCCCGCGCCATCAGACACGTTTCCAGCACCTGGAATTTGACTTCCGGCGTTGGCGATTCCAGCAGGCGTTCACGCAGCAAGCCCGCTTCAACGCCCCAAAGGTCGTCCAGCGAAACATGCTGATTGTGCAGCTCGTCCGCCGGCAACTTGAAAAACGGGAACGCACCACCAGGCTTAAAGTGGATTCCCATGACTGAATCCTGCTCCGCCGTATCAATCACAAAGAAACTGGAGTGCGGACCGCACAACGCCGTGCCGGGAAGCCGTGCATATTTCTCGAGGTCGTCCCGATCGTAAACCCGCGTTTCATCTTCATTCAGGTTGATGACTAGTTCCACCGAGCCATCCGGCATGAGCCGCTCTTTCTTGTGCGCGCGAGGCGGGAAACCGTCATAGAACCAGAACAGCTCCACGAATCTGTTGAGTGGCGGCGCCGGAATACGCGTGAGATACAACATGGGACAAAAACATTTTAGCGCGATGGACCCAAACTAAAAGCCCCGTCACTCGACGGGGCTAAAAGCATGGAACCAAATGGGAAAGAGCTTACGCTTTCGCCGTCTCTGCCGGCTCTACCATTACGTACCGGCCAGCGCCGCCTTTGTCCACGAACTTGATTGTGCCCGTGACCTTGGCGAAAAGAGTGTCGTCTTTGCCGCGGCCAACATTGGCGCCGGCCTTGATGGGTGTACCGCGCTGCCGGACGATGATCGTCCCGCCGGGAACAAGCTGGCCGCCAAAAGCTTTTACGCCCAACCGCTGCGCGTTAGAGTCGCGCCCGTTTCTTGAACTGCCTAAACCTTTTTTATGTGCCATAACAAAATCCTTCTATTTTCCCGAGGGCCCAAGCCCTGGCTTGATGTTGATACCAACGACCTGCGGCGCGCACGCAAAAATCGTGCTGCTATTTCTTCTTGCCCTTGCCGGCAGACTTCTTTGCAGCGCCCTTTTTGGCTGCCTTGGGTTTGCTCTTGCCTTTGGCGGACTTGGCCGGGGCCGCGCTTTCATCGGCTTCAGCGGCCGGTTTTACCTTTTTAAGCTTGCGCGCCGGCAGCTCAGGCGCCTTGTGGCTTTCGCCATCAAACGCGATCTCGGTGATCCTGACCGAGGTAAAAGACTGGCGGTGTCCGTAAATCTTTTTGTACTGCTTTTTGCGCTTGAAGTGGAAGACCAGAATCTTATTGGCCTTGCCGCCTTCCATCACCTGGCCACTCACCACGGCCCCTGCGCCGGGACCGATTGTGCCCTCTTTGGCGGAAACGGCAAGAACATCATTGAATTCAACGGTGTCACCGTTAGCGGCGGGCAACTTTTCCATTTTCACTACGTCGCCGGGTGCGACGCGGTACTGCTTTCCCCCGGCGCGAATTACCGCGTACATACTCTCTCCATCGCCCCTTCAAAGCGCATGGCTCAAAAGGACTTAATTGACATGTAAGATTGCTCGGCAGCCATGCTCAACAGGCAGGAATTTCCACCAGTGGCAAACCCTATGATTTTAACGTGATAGGCGAGGTATGGTCAAATTTGGCTGCCTACGCCGCCTCTACCCATGAGTTCGCAGGTAAACCCGCCAGAAGAAATAGGCCGTCATACCGCACCCTATGGCGATCACCACGTAGCGCACGGTCCTGGGGCTCATTTTCTGGGCGTACCATGCGCCGAGGTAACCGCCAAGCGCTCCGCCAAAGATCAT
>DATBCN010000151.1:0-10827 GCA_036270475.1 Candidatus Angelobacter sp.
GTCGGACTACATCGCCATCCATACCCTGCTGGGAACGGGCAATCGCAGCCGCATGGAGCGAGCGGTGCCTGAAATTATCCGGCATCAGAATGCCGATGGAGGCTGGCCCATTTACTCCGGCGGGCCTTCCAATATTAGCGCGTCAGTAAAAGCTTATTTTGCCCTGAAGTTGATGGGTTACAAAGCGGACCATCCGGTGCTTGAGCGCGCCCGCAAGAAGATACTGGAACTGGGCGGCGCAACCGAGTGCAACACCTTCACCAAGATTTACCTCTGCTTCCTGGGCCAATATGACTGGGAAGCAGTGCCGGCCATTCCGCCAGAAATAGTGCTCTTTCCCAGTTGGTTCTGGTTCAATCTGTATGAGATTTCATCGTGGTCGCGTGCGATCCTGGTCCCGCTCTCGATCGCCTATGCCAGAAAGCCTTTCAAGAAAATCCCAGCGGAGATGTGCATTGACGAACTTTTTGTCGGCGGCAGGCACGGCAAGCATCTCCACCTGAAGTGGACGGTGAACAAGATTTCATGGCGGAATTTCTTTCTGGTGTTGAATCGAGTGGTGCATTTCTGCGAGCGGTTCCACATTCGTCCACTGCGCTATCTGGCGATCAAAAAAGCGGAGCGCTGGATGCTGGACCGGTTTGAAAAGTCAGATGGCCTGGGTGCGATCTATCCCGGCATCCTGAATTCAATTATCGCGCTGCGTTGCCTGGGTTATTCCACTGATGATCCGCAGATGATCCGTGCGCTGGATGAATTTGAAAAGCTCGGCATTGAAGAACCGGGTGTTCCTGATCACTCTGGGCCGACATTCCGCATGCAACCGTGCATGTCGCCCGTGTGGGACACCGCCTATGCCATGTTTGCGCTGGGAGAAAGCGGCGTTGCCAAGGACGATCCGCGCATGTTGAAAGCCGCGGATTGGATACTGAGCAAAGAAGTGCGTTGCAAGGGCGATTGGGCGGTAAAGGCGCCGAACGTTCAGCCGGGCGGCTGGTACTTTGAATTCAACAATGAGTTCTATCCTGACGTGGATGACTCAGCCATGGTATTGCTGGGCCTGGAAAAAGTTGAGAACCCGCGTGAGCGCTATCAGCACGATGTTTGCAATCGCGCCATTGACTGGATTTTTGCCATGCAGTGCAAAAATGGCGGCTGGGCGTCCTTTGACAAGGACAATACCCGCATGGTCTTCCAGAACATTCCTTTTGCTGACCACAATGCCATGCTTGATCCACCGACGGTGGACATCACTGGCCGTGTGCTTGAAATGCTGGCTGCTTACGGCGCCAGTAAGGATGACAAGCGTGTCAAGAAGGCGATCAAGTTCATCCTAAGCGAGCAGGAGCCTGATGGATCATGGTTTGGCCGCTGGGGCGTGAATTATATCTATGGGACCATGCTGGTGCTGCGCGGCATGCAGGCAATGGGCGTGGACCATCACGAGCCGTATGTGCAACAAGGCGCGGAATGGTTGCGCATGGTGCAGAATTCTGATGGCGGCTGGGGTGAGACTTGCGGTTCGTATGACGATGCCACCACACGGGGCATCGGTCCAAGCACGCCATCACAAACTGCCTGGGCCATCATGGGCTTGCTGGCGGCGGGCGATACGCGGAGCGAATCAGTCCAGCGCGGCATTCTTTACCTGCTGGAAACACAACGCACCGATGGACATTGGGATGAAGACCAGTACACGGGGACGGGCTTTCCGCGCGTTTTCTATCTGGCGTATCACCTGTACCGGGATTATTTTCCGCTGATTGCGTTGTCAACATACTCTCGTGAGTTCTCCGCGCTTTATGAAGAGGGAAACGTGGGATACGTGAGAGGATGAGGAATCGCCGTGATCGCGCGTGACCGGAAAAGCAAAACCTTACTCTGACCGATCAGCACGGATGAAGCTGATCGGAGAAGGCAAAAAATTACCGCGGTGAACGCGGATAGACGCTGATCGAACAGTACAGCCTCAGCCCAGACAACACCGGTTGGGCCAATGATGCAAAGCTAGGGCCAATAGCTAATGGCCAATGGCTGATTTTAAGGGAGAAACGATTTGCCGGTACCAATTTCACAGATGTGGACAGTCGCGAGCTATGTGGTGAAACAGAAGCTCGCGGGACGCAAGCGTTATCCGCTGGTGCTGATGCTGGAGCCGCTCTTCCGCTGCAATCTGGCGTGCGCTGGCTGCGGCAAGATACAGTATCCGGCGCACATCCTGAAGAAAGAACTCACGCCGGAACAGTGCGTCCGCGCGGTCGACGAGTGCGGCGCACCCATGGTAAGCATTCCTGGCGGCGAGCCGCTGATGCATTCGCAGATCGGCAAGATCGTGGAAGGCCTGGTGGCGCGCCAGAAGTATATTTATCTCTGCACGAATGCGCTGCTGCTCAAGGAGAAGCTCGACCTGTTCAAGCCGAGCAAGTACCTGACGTTTTCTGTTCACGTGGACGGCGAACGTGAGCACCATGATTTTTCGGTATGCCGCGAAGGCGGATACGACCAGGCCATTGAAGGCATGAAGGAAGCCCTGAAACGCGGCTTCCGCGTGACCACCAACACTACTTTGTTTGACGGCGCTGATCCAAACAGCGTGCGCGACCATTTTGATCAGATGATGGAACTCGGCGTTGAGGGCATGATGCTTTCGCCCGGATACTCTTATGACAAAGCGCCTGACCAAAAGCATTTTCTTGGCCGGGCACGTACGCGCAAGCTTTTCCGCGCGATCCTGTCCAACCGCAAAAAGAGCTGGCAGTTCAACCAGTCGCCGTTGTTCCTTGAATTCCTGATGGGCGAACGGCAATATGCCTGCACCCCCTGGGGCATGCCGACGTACAACATCTTCGGCTGGCAGAAGCCCTGCTATCTGCTGCAGGATGGCTATGCTGACACCTTCCAGGAGTTAATGGAGAGCACGGCATGGGAAGAGTACGGCACGGAATCTGGCAACCCCAAATGTGCGAACTGCATGGTACACAGCGGCTATGAGGCAACGGCTGTCAACGACACTTTCAGCTCATTGCGCGGCTTGTTGTCCACGGCGCGCGCTACGCTCTTTACCCGCCACAAGGACGAGCATGCACTGAAGCTCCTGAATGAAACTGTGCGCCCGGTACACAGTTACGATCCCCTGGTACAGATCAAGGAAGCTTCAAGCCAGCTTGAGGAGACCAACGCATGACCGGGCCGGCAGACGGCAAGAAAATTCAGGACGCTGACTCGCTGGAAGTTGCCCCAGGATTTGCCCACGAAAAGCTTGAAGGCTGGGTTCCTGAATTGGCGGGAGAAGAAGAAGTCCGTCAGGCGCTGGAGAAGGCATTCGACTATCGTGGCGACGTGACCATTACCCGCAAGGACGGTAGCAAGGTGGAAGGTTACATCTTTGACCGGCGTACCAGCAAAACGCTGGCCGATTCGGCCGTGCGGCTTTTTCCCAAGGACTCAGACCAGAAAATCTCGGTCCCATATTCAGAGATTGCGGCGCTGGCTTTCAGCGGACGCGATACCGCCGCAGGCAAGAGCTTTGATGCCTGGGTAAGGAAATACTGGGAGAAAAAAGCGGCAGGCGAGAAGAACATCGGAATCCAGGCAGAAGCGCTGGAGTAGCTTCCAATCGCCCAGTGAAACCTGTTAACCCAACAAAGGAGGCGCAAATGGCAGTTCTTAAGCTAACAACCGTTGGGAGTTCTACGGGCGTTGTCATTCCAAAAGAAATGCTTGAGCGCCTGAATGTGAGTTCTGGCGACACTTTGTTTGCTGTTGAAACACCGAGTGGATATCTGATTACGCCCTACGATCCCAATGTCGAGGAAGAGATCAATCTTGGAAGGGAATTCATGCGCAAGTACCGTGAAACTTTCAAGGCGTTGGCTAAGTGAGGGAACCGAAGTGGTTGAACGAGCTTTCCATTGTCCTCTTGCATGCGGAAAGTCTCGCGGAACATGGTGGTAGTGAAGGTTTGCGAGACGGAGGCTATTGGAATCTGCATTGGCTCGAGCTCGAAATCTGTATTTGTATGAAGGGATAACTGATATTACACGCCTGGCTGCAGCTTATGGTTTTGGCATCGCCCGTAATCATCCATTTGTAGACGGAAATAAAAGGGCGGCTTTCCTGTCAGTAGGTTTATTTCTATCGCGCAACGGGTACTCGTTAGAAGCAGATAAAGTAGATGCAACGCAAACGATGTTTAGGGCAGCGTCAGGCGATCTTACTGAAGAAGAGCTGGCTGCATGGATACGGCAGTATTCATTGGTGCTAGGCAACGAGCGAATATGAAAGCATTCATCACCGGAGCAACGGGATTTGTTGGCAGCCATGTAGCCCGCGCGCTGGCGGCACAGGGGGCTGAGTTGCGGTTGCTGGTCCGTTCAACCAGTCGGACCGACAATATCGCCGACTTGCACGCGGAAACCGCCATGGGCGACCTGCGCGAGCCGGAGTCGCTCAAAAAAGCCATGGCAGGCTGTGATTATGTATTTCACGTGGCCGCCGACTATCGCTTGTGGGTGCGTGATCCGGAACAGATGTATCGCTCCAACGTTGAAGGCACGCGCGCCATTCTCCGCGCGGCGCAGGAAAGCGGAGTGCGGCGCGTGATTTACACCAGTTCCGTTGCCACAATGGGATTCACCCGTGAAGGCCACATCGCCCGCGAGGATTCGCCGGTTTCAATCCGGGAGATGGTGGGACATTACAAGCGGTCTAAATTCATGGCTGAACAGATTGCCCTGGAAGCCGGACAGAACGGGGCCAGCGTAGTGGTGGTGAATCCCACAACGCCCATCGGCGAATTTGACATCAAGCCGACGCCTACTGGAAGAATCATCGTCGATTTCCTTAATCGCAAATTTCCCGCCTATGTGGATACAGGTCTGAACCTGGCTGACGTGAAGGAAGTGGCCCGTGGCCACCTGCTGGCGATGGAAAAAGCGCGGCCAGGCCAGCGCTACATTCTGGGCGGACAGAACCTTACGCTGAAACAGATATTGGACAAGCTGGCGGCCCTTACTGGAGTGCGTTCGCCAACCATGAAAGTCCCGCACGCCTTGGCCATGGGGTTTGCGGTTTTTGACCAGTTCTTTACCGGCGCGATCATGGGCAAGGAGCCACGTGCCACCATTGACGCGGTGAAGATGGGGCGGAAGAAGATGTTTGCATCTTCCGCCAAAGCGGAGCACGAACTGGGATATAAGGTCCTGCCGGTGGAAGACGCCTTGCGGCGCGCGGTGGATTGGTTCCAGACACACGGATACGTTGACGCCGAAGGGCAAGTCGCCATGGTGAGCGCATGAACAGGATTGCAATCATCGCCGCCATGGAACGCGAACTGTCGCCGCTGGTGCGTGGATGGAAGAAAGGAACACTTTCTTCAGGCGGCAGAAAGTTCATTGTGTTTGAGGGCGAAGGCGTAAACGCAGTTGTTTCCGGAATAGGCTCCCACAACGCGGCGCTGGCAGCGCAAGCAGCGGTAGAGCAGTTTCATCCGTCGGTCTTGATATCGGCCGGATTGGCTGGCGCGCTGATTCGCAGCTTGAAGGTTGGCAGCGTTTTTATTCCCAGCGTTGTAGTGGATTCCGGTGACGGCGCGGAATATCGTTGCGCCGCGGACGGCGTTAATGTGAGTGGCGGAGTGTTGGTTACCGCGAGTGAAGTCGCCGGCGTGGAAGCCAAGCAGGACCTGGTCAATCGCTTTCACGGCCTTGTTGTCGATATGGAAGCGGCCGGCGTGGCCCGGGTGGCGCAACAGGAGCACGTTGGCTTTCGCTGTGTGAAAGCCATCTCTGACGAAGCCGGCTTTGTGATGCCGCCGATGGCAAGGTTCATGGATGCTACGGGAAATTTTGCAGCCGGCAAGTTTGCCTTGTGGGCAGCGTTACGGCCATGGCAATGGGCAAGAGTCGCAGCACTGGCCAGCAATAGCAGGCGCGCTACCAACGCGCTTTGCGATTGGCTGGCAAAAAATCTGAATTCAGGTTTACCCGCCGGAGAAGTTGTTACACTCAACACAGCAGAACTATCGGCGGCAAAGCGTTAATTTTTGATGCACACGGCAACTAAACCAGAATCGGCTTTCGGGCGTCTGATAATACCGCAGACGATGCAGGCTGCGGTCTATCACGGCAAGGACGATGTTCGTCTGGAGATAGTTCCTGTCCCAAAGATTGGTCCGGGAGAGCTGTTGGTTCGCATTCACACGTGCGGCATCTGCGGGACCGATCTCAAGAAGATTTCCACTGGCTCACATTCAGCACCCAGGATTTTCGGTCATGAAATGGCAGGTCAGGTGGTAGCGATGGGCGCTGGTGCTGGCAATTTCGCCATCGGAGACCGAGTGATGGTGTTCCATCATATTCCCTGTGGCAATTGCTATTACTGCCGGCATAAAGTTTTTGCGCAATGCCCGGTATACAAGAAAGTGGGGGCCACCGCGGGCTTTGAGCCGAGCGGCGGCGGCTTTGCCGGATACGTCCGGGTGATGGATTGGATCGTACGTAAAGGTGTGGTGCGAATCCCCGATCATGTGTCGTATGAACAGGCGTCATTTATCGAGCCGGTAAATACCTGCATGAAGGCCATTGAAGGGTTGGCTTTGCAAGCCGATGAAACAGTCCTGGTCATTGGCCAGGGGCCCATTGGGGTGATTTTGGCCGCATTGGCCAAACGAACGGGTGCGACGGTAGTAACTTCCGATTTATATCCCCAACGCCTTAAAATAAGTGAGAGCTACGGAATACAGGAAAACGTGAATGCCGGGGCCTTAGATCCAAGCGCAAGAGTGCGCGAGCTTACTGATGGGCGGGGCGCGGATGCAGTCATCCTGGCGACGGCGGGCAATAGTCTGGTCCGGCCTGCGATTGACGCGGCCCGGCCTGGCGGAAAGATTATGTTTTTTGCGCAGACGCAACGAAGCGAAGTGGCAATTGACCCGGCTGCGGTCTGCATGGACGAGAAGACACTAATGGGGTCTTACAGCGCGTCAGTGGATTTGCAGAAGGAAAACGTGGAATTGGTGTTCAGCGGCGAGATCGATTTTGCCCGTCTGATCTCACATCGTTTTCCTCTGGCCCAGGCGGGGGAAGCGTTGCATCTCGCCGCGCGCCCCGGCCCCGATTCAATGAAGATCGTCATTCAACCCGGAATGGAGTGGGAGAAGAATTGAAAGGACAAATGACAGCCGCGGTCCTCTATGGCAAAGAGGACATCAAAATAGAAAAGGTGCCCATCCCAACGCTGGAGACCGGCGAAGTTCTGGTTAAGGTGAATGTGGCCCTTACTTGCGGGACCGATCTTAAGGTCTATCAGCGCGGGTATCACGCGCGCATGATTGTGCCGCCGGCGCTTTTTGGGCATGAACTTTCCGGCGTGATTGAAGAGGTTGGGCCCGGTGTGCGCGATTTCCGCCGCGGCATGAAAGTCGTTGCCCTGAACTCAGCTCCCTGCGGATCGTGCTTTTACTGCCTGAAGCACCAGGAAAACATCTGCGAAGACCTTTTGTTCAACAACGGCGCATATGCCGAATATATTAAGATTCCCCGCCGCATTGTCGAAACCAACATGCTGGCGCTGCCCGACGATGTGAGTTTTGAGTCCGCGGCCATGACTGAGCCGCTGGCCTGCGCGCTGCGCGGCCTGCAGGAAACAGGTGCGGACATTGGAGATACGATAACCATCATCGGCGCAGGGCCGTTGGGACTTATGCTGGTTCAGGTGGCCAAACTGACGGGATGCAAGGTAATCTCCGTGGTCAAGCGCGGCGAGCAGGTGACCGCGGCCAAAAGGTTTGGCGCGGACGAGGTTGTGCAGGTCGGAAGGACGCATGATCCCATTGACCGGGTCATTGGCGTCACGGAGGGCCGCGGCTCCGATATTGTGATTGAAGCCGTGGGCCGGCCACAGACGTGGCAATGGGCCGTGGAGATGGTGCGTCGCGGCGGCGTAGTCAATTTCTTTGGCGGATGCGCCAGCGGCACCAAGGTGGAACTGGACACGAACCGGCTGCATTATTCTGAAATCACCCTGAAAGCAACGTTCCACCACACACCACAGACCGTGCGCAAGGCGTTTTCATTGATTGCGGAAAAGAACGTCAAGAGCACTGACTACGTTACAGGAGAAGCGCCTCTCTCCAAATTGAAGCAGGTCCTGCAGCAGATGCTGGACCGTGGGAGCCAGATTAAAACGGCCATCATACCCGGCCACTGATCATGTCAGTCTCGCGTACAAGCCCTTCATCCATGCCGCTGGGATGGAACGCGTTGCCGGAGTCATATCGCATTCCGGCCACGGCCCCCTCCCTGGATGAGGCGCGCGCCTACTGTGAACGGCTGGCAAAATCGCATTACGAGAATTTTTCCGTCGCCACATGGTTTCTTCCCAAACGCCTGCGCCAGCACTTCTACAACGTCTACGCGTATTGTCGGATCTCGGATGATCTTGGTGATGAGGTAGGGAACCCGCAGCAATCACTGGAACTGCTGGACCAGTGGGAAACGGAGCTGGACGCCTGCTATGCCGGATCGCCGAAGCATCCAGTGTTTGTTGCGCTGGCTGAAACCGTGCAGAAATGCGGCATTCCCCGGCATGAATTCTCTGATCTGTTGATTGCCTTCCGCCAGGACCAGACGGTTACGCGTTTTGAGACTTTCAATGATGTGCTGGGTTATTGCCGCTATTCAGCGAACCCGGTCGGGCATCTGGTCCTCTACCTCTGCGGCTATGGTGACACCGAACGGCAGCAGCTTTCTGATTACACATGCACCGCGCTGCAACTGGCAAATTTCTGGCAGGACGTTTTTGTCGATTACGGCAAGGGCCGTATCTATCTGCCTCTTGAAGACCTGCGCCGCTTTGGCGTGACCGGTGAAGACATCGCGCAGCGCCGGGCGGCCCCGCAATTTCTGGCGATGATGAAATTTGAAGTCGAGCGTGCGCGGGAGTGGTTCGCGCGCGGCCTGCCTTTGATTAAGCTGGTTGATCGCGAGTTGGCCATTGATCTTGAGCTGTTCAGCCGCGGCGGGCAGGAAATTCTGCGGGCGATTGAACGCCAGGATTTTGACGTGCTCCGCTCACGCCCGGTAATTACAAAATCTCGCAAGCTCCTGCTGGTGGCGCGTGCCGTGACGGGTAAGCTTCTGTGAACCAGCTTAGTCATGCCTATGCGGTCTGCCGGGGCATTTCCCGGCGTGCGGCCAAAAATTTTTATTACGGTTTCATGGTATTGCCGTCAGAAAAGCGCAATGCGTTAAGCGCGGTATACGCGTTCATGCGCCATGCGGACGACATATCGGACGAGCCCGGCGGTGATCCGCAGCAGAAACGCCAGAAGATGGGTGAATGGCTGGACGCGGCGAAAGCAGTTTTTGCCGGCAAGTCGACAGACGATCCTGTATTGATGGCGCTGGGTGATGCGCAGCAAAAATTCAAGATTCCGCCCGAACTTTTTGAAAAACTGGTGTACGGCACCAGCCTAGACCTGGAAATTCCTTCAGTGCCGGACCAGCCTGCGCTCGTCTGCCGGACCTTTGAAGACCTGAAGCATTATTGCTATTACGTTGCTTCTGTTGTCGGGCTGGTGTGCATCAAGATCTTTGGCTATGAAGACAGCAAAGCGGAATTTCTGGCGGAAGACTGCGGCCTGGCGTTCCAGTTGACGAATATTATTCGTGACGTAAAAGAAGATGCTTCCATGGGCCGGATTTATGTCCCGGAGGAAGATCTGGCGCGGTCCAATCTTTCTGCTGCTGATTTTTCCCCGGCACTTCTGGCAAATCCGGCACAGGCGGGCCAGTTGCGGCCCGCGCTGGAATTCGAGGCGGCCCGCGCGCGGAAATACTATGAGTCGGCAAAGTGGCTGATGGAACTGATTGAAGAAGACAGCCGCGCGGCGTTATGGGTCCTGGTGGAAATCTACAGCCAGTTGCTCCAGAAAATCACTGCGCGCAATTATGACGTGCTGACCGAGCGCGTGCGTTTAACCACCTGGGAAAAGCTCAAAATACTATCGCGCGGATTCCTGCTCCGCATTGCATGACTGCTGATACGCCGCAAAAAACCGTAGCCGTGGTAGGCGGCGGCCTGGCCGGGCTGGCCGCAGGCTGTGCCCTTGCCGATGCTGGGCTGCGTGTCTCGCTTTTTGAGCGGCGTCCATATGTGGGTGGCAGAGCGTCCTCTTATGAGCATCCGGGCACGGGCGAGGTGGTGGACAACTGCCAGCATGTATTGCTGGGCTGCTGCACCAACCTGGTCCATTTCTATGAAACTCTGGGTGTGAGCGGGAAGATCCGCTGGTTTGACGAGCTTACGTTTATGGAGCCGGGTGGACGCGTCAGCCGGATGGCGCCGTCTTTTCTGCCCGCGCCAATGCACAACATGCCGGCGTTTTTTGGCGCGAAGATGCTCAACGCGGCGGACAAGCTGGCCATCGCGCGCGCCATGGCAGAAATGAGCCGCGGCCTGCCGGAAGATTCAGACGAAAACTTCCTCTTCTGGCTCCGCAGAAACAAACAGACAGAACAGGCAATAGAACGGTTCTGGAAGACCGTTTTGGTAAGCGCGCTCAATGAAGACCTTGACCGAATATCCGTGCGTTATGCCACACAGGTCTTTCGCGAGTCGTTCATGAAATCCGCGGCGGCGGGAAGAATGGGGTTGCCCAGCATCCCTCTCTCGGATTTGTACGGGACTGCGATTGAGTACATTCGCGCGCGCGGCGGCCAGGTCCTGCTGCGGTCATCCGTCACGGCGATCGGGCTAAAGGACAATAGCGTTGGAGTACTCGGGGCCGCAGGCGAACAGCAATTTGACTACGTGATTGTTGCTGCT
>DATBCN010000152.1:0-3893 GCA_036270475.1 Candidatus Angelobacter sp.
GCGTCAGGCAGGCGGCCGGTTTCATCCAGCACGTTGCCCAGATCAAAATAGGCCAGCGCATAGCGGGGATCCACTTCAATCGCTTTGCGATAGAAGCGCTCCGCCTGCACATAATCATGGCGATTATAAAAAAGCGTGCCCAGATTGATATAAGCCGCTGCATGCATGGGATCAAGTTCCACGCACTTCTTGTAACTATCAATAGCTTCGGCCTGCGTGCCGGGGTCTTCTTCCAGGGCCACGCCCCGGGCAAAGAATTCAACGGCTGTTTCCGCGGCGCGCATGGCGTGGATTTTGTGGGACTGCACCACGGCACGCTGATTGAAATCCATGACAAATTGGCCGGCCAACGGCTCCATGGCCGAGCCCTGATGCCGGAATACGACACGCGACTGGCTGGCAAAGGTCCCGGCTTCCATTAATGGGTTTTCCATACCGGCAACCTGGCGCATGGCGCGCAACGATTCAAGGATCACGGCAGAGCGCACACGTTTGGCGCGCAGGTCACGCAGCTTCTTGATTTGCAGGAGGTCAAAAAAAGAATAGGATTCCGCCGCGAGCAGCAGACCGGCTTTTTCCCAGCCTGCCAACTGCCGCGCTGTAATGCGAAGGATCCGCAGAACGTCTAATCGACCGTATCTTTCCACTGTGGCCTTTGGAAGAATGCGCCTTTTCCTACAGAGCTACAGAACATTATGCGAAAGACTGGGCACAAATAGCAAGGGCAAAGAGCCGCAAAGTGTGGAAAACTCACCCCTTTAGTAAACATTTTAGCAAACATTTAATTTTGCGTAGCCCGCTGTAAGGCGAAAAGGGCGGAAACGAGCCGGGCGGCATGCATCAAGGAGCAACACAGACTGGAGTGGGGAAATCACCAAGGAGGCGTGACGCGCAGCGCCAGACCCAGAAGCGGACGGTGCTTTACGGTCTCCCAACTCTCTCTTAAAATAGAAGCGCAGGCTGTAAAACAGATCAGGCCCTTCATCAGGCCGACGTAGCTCAGTTGGTAGAGCAGTCGATTCGTAATCGACAGGTCATCGGTTCAAGTCCGATCGTCGGCTCCATTATTTTAGTGCCGCTTCGCGGCAAACCGCTCCAGGGTTTTTCTCGACTGGAAATCTTTCTGCGCTTGCGGCGACGGGCTCGCCACGCAAGCCGGGCTCGCCCTTAATTTCGCTTCGCGGCAAACGATCTTCAGGCCGCTGCGTTTTATTCCAGCTCCAAACTGACAAGCGTTCCCTGCTCGTTTCCGCTTTTGCGATAGTTGACACTCACTTTGCGGTTGGTCCATGAACAGGAAAGCTCGTCTGCGCCGAATACAATGAGCTTCCTGGCTTGCGGCGCCAGCATCCTCCACTTTTTTCCGGCAGAGGAAATTGTCAGCGTCGCGGCTGGAACGCTGGAACAATCCACTGAAACGAGAATGCCTTTCATGAAAAGTACTGGTTCAGCGGGTGCGGAAGCAGTTGGCTTGGCCGGCTGATTTTTTCCGGGAACGGCGGGCTTTTCCGGATCGTCAGGGACCTCCCGGAGTTCAACCGGCTGGACTGCCGTCTCCGGCCTGCTGGAGCGCGGGCCACGCTGGCTGACTGCCGATCGGTACGCCTCCACCTGCTGGAGTTGTTGCGTCGCCATGGTGGCAATCCCAGGTTCGGTACTCTTTTGCAGCTCCTGCAACAGGGGAACGGCATGGTCAAAATCCTGGGCCTGCAGATAAGTACTGGCAAGATTTCCCTTGATCCAGGGGCTGCGCGGGCTTAACGCAATGGCCTTAGTAAAGGCGGCAACGGCTTCGCCGGTTTCTCCGGCAAAGGAGAGCGTGAGCCCGAGCAGGTTGTATGCGTCCCCATAGCCCGGCTCCAGCGCGATGGCCGCTGTTAGCTCTTTCCTGATGGCTTCCAGATTTGCCTTGTCCCCTGACGACATGCCTTTGCGGCTCATCATCATGGCCAGCAGGTAATGCACGCGTGGATCTTTCACGTCCTGCGCAACGGCGCGATGAAAATATTCACTTGCCTTCTCGAAGTCATTTTTCTGCATGGCTTCATAGCCAAGGCCGCGATTGGCGGTAACGTTCTCCGGCTGTTTGGCCAGGACTTCCTGAAACTCCGTAACGCCTCTCTGATGATAGTCACGCGAATGAAAGTCCAGGTCAGCCATGACGGACTTAACTTCCACGTCATTTAATGGGCGGGTATTAAATGCCACAACATCACTGCCCGGAGGCGTAGGCACGGTGAAGTGCGCCGCGCCGCCGCGAAAGTAGTTTTCAATGGTTTTTTCCAGCGCTTCCGGTTCCATGCCAAAGCTGCGCCGGATTGCCTCAGGCACCGGCAAGTGTTCGCCTTGCGTCATTTGCACATAAGCTGACACCTGCTTCATCAGGTTCTTCGTCATGAAGTAATGCACGGTCAGCCACGATTGAGCGTAGAAGACAGAGCGCCGGTCATCACGGTTATAAATCTGGGAGTCATGGCTAACGCTGAACAGGTCCACTATTTTCAGCCAGCGGCTTTGACTGAGAAGTTCAGGAAGCTCGGGCTTAACCAGCCCAAGGGCAATCTGTTTCTTGTCCATCTTGAGGGACGAGCAATATTCAGCGAAGCCCTCATCAAACCAGACTGGTGACGGAGGAAAGTTGCTGTTGATCAGCAGATGCGCATACTCATGGAAGACGGTACCCCAACTGTCTTCCTGAGAAAGATCCAGCGCAATGTATTGCCGATCTTCATTGGCGCCAGGGCCACCCTGTCCTCCGTTCCCCAGAAAGAACCCTGCCAGGTCAATCGGCTTGCCGCCATAGAGAGGAGAAAACTGGCGCAGCTCTTTGCCGTTGCGGAACGCAATAATCTGCAAAGGCGCCGTTTCAACACTGAGTTTCTTGAAGAGCACGCTAAAGGCAATGCGCATCTGCTCAAAGCGCAGCGCAACCTCACGGGCACGCTTTTCTCCGCCGTCTGTAGCCACGGCAAAATGCGGCGAGCTGACCTCCACCCATTGCTGCTGCGCCCGCAATGAGGAAAAACTACAGATGAAAAGAACAACCAGGAGGGAACTTCTCCGGACCATAGGCACACTCATGCTGAAAATTTGAAGTTGAATAACTAGAAGAGTATCGTGACGCTTGCAGCGATTGCAACGATTATCGGCGTAGGCGAATAGTCGCTAGGGAATTTCAATTAGGTAGTGGCCGGGAGTGGCTCCTTAGAAGCAACTCCCGCACACCCTAATCACAAATAATTTTTTTAGCCACCTAGCCGCTAATTCCCTCTTACTGTCTCCGTTTTTGTTTGCGCGCCCATACCCAACTGCCACAGCAAGTAACTCAATTCGTCGGTAGTGTTTTCAATCTGCTTGCCGGTGGGCGTGCCGCCGGAGTGTCCTGCAGAGGTGTCATAGTGGAGCAGAATTGGGTGGTCAGAGCCAGTGGTTGCGGCCTGCATGAGCGCCGTCATCTTGCGGGCATGGAGAGGCGCCACGCGCGTATCAGAGTCGCCGCTGATGAAAAGCACGGAAGGATATTTAGTCCCGGCCTTTACATGGTGGTAAGGCGAGTAAGCGTAGATATATTTGAATTGATCGGCGTTTTCAGACGACCCGTACTCTGGAACCCAATATTTTGCCACGAGAAAGTTCTGGTAGCGCACCATATCCAGAAGCGGATAGCTGCAGATGACGGCGGCAAACAGGTCTGGCCGCTGCGTAAGCGCTGCACCCACCAAAAGGCCCCCATTGCTGCCGCCACGGATGGCCAATCGCGCGGGCGTGGTGTATTTGTTTTGAATCAGCCATTCGGCCGCGGCGATAAAGTCATCAAACACATTCTGTTTTTTCTCCATCATCCCGGCATGGTGCCAGACTTCGCCAAATTCGCCGCCGCCGCGCAGATTGGC
>DATBCN010000153.1:0-1845 GCA_036270475.1 Candidatus Angelobacter sp.
TGCGCTGGTGGCACAAAACCTGCGCGCCATGGGCGCTGAATGCGAAGAGCGCGATGACGGCCTGCGCGTCCCGGGAAACCAGAAGCTGCATGGAGCGGAGATTGATTCTGGCGGCGACCATCGCATTGCCATGGCGTTTGCCGTGGCTGCGTTGAAAGCTGAAGGCCAGAGCGTGATCCAAGGAGCGGAGTCGGCAAAGATTTCTTTTCCGGAGTTTTTTGAGATGCTGGAGAGCGTGGTGGAGCGATAAGAAAACTTCTACCACGGAGACACGGGGAAAATCAAGAAAAGTTAACCGCTGAGGACACAAGAGCCAGAGGAAAGGGTCAAGAAAATAAATTCGTCCGTGCATTTTCTGTCAAAGATTTTCTCTGCAATCTCCGCGTACTCTGCGGTAAGAATCTAACACCTCCCGCAGATCAATGCAGGGTTCCCTCGCTTCGCTTCGGGACTTCGGAAAAAAGCTAGCAGACCAAATTTTCCTTTGACAGCTTCAGCCCATCGAGATTTCCCAGCACGGTAACCGCTACTTTGTCAGAATTGAAGAGCGCATTGGCCATCTCGCAAACTTCCTCGCCGGTCACGGACTCAATCTGGTCGATGGTCTCATCCATGCTGAAGAAGCGGTGGAAGTACATTTCCTGGCGGGCCAGGTTGGACATGCGCGAAGTGCTCGATTCCAGGCTGAGCATCAGGCTGCCCTTGAGTTGGTCTTTGGCGCGCCGCAGCTCGTCGGCGGGGATGGTCTCAGACTTCAGTTCGCGGAATTCGGCCAGCACGGAATCCACAACCTTGCGCGTTGACTCCAGCGATGTTCCCGCATAGATGGCCAGGCAGCCGGTATCGCGATAAGGATTGAGATCACTGTAAATGGAGTAGACCAGGCCCTGCTCTTCGCGGATCTTCTGAAACAGGCGCGAACTCATGCCGCCGCCCAGCACGGTATTGAGGACGTAAGAAACATAGCGTTTGTCGTCTGAAATGGGATGTGACGGCACGCCGACGCAAAGCTGCACCTGCTCCAGCGATTTCTTATTGCGTGTGATTACACGCGGTGTAACCGCTGGCGCAGGCAGATGGAAGCCGTTAGGAACACGATCCAGGGCGGCAAAGCGTTCTTTGATCAGGCGCACAAAGCGTTCATGGTTCAGATTTCCGGCGGCGGAAATAATCATGTTGTTGGGCGCAAAGCGCTGGCGGTAAAAATCAAAAAGCTTCTGCTGCTCAAAAGAGCGGACGGTCTCCTTGGTGCCGAGGATCGGCTTGCCCAACGGATGGTCTTTCCAGAAATTCTGCGTGAAGATCTCATGGACCAGATAATCGGGATTGTCCTCATCCATTTTGATCTCTTCCAAGATCACGCCTTTTTCCCGGGTGATGTCCCTGGGATCAAAGGTGGGATTGAGAACGAGATCGCTCAAAATATCGAGCGCTACTGGAACATGTTCATCCAGCACCTTGATATTGAAGCAGATGGTCTCTTTGCTGGTGAACGCATCCATGTTGCCGCCGATGGAATCCACCTGGCGGGCGATGTCGCGCGCGGTGCGCGTCTTGGTGCCTTTGAAGACCATGTGTTCCGTAAAATGAGAGATGCCATTCAATTCAAGCGATTCATCCCGCGAACCGGTCTTCATCCAAATACCAATGGCGATGGAGCGAATGTGGGCCATCTCTTCACTCAACACGATCAAACCGTTGGGCAGGACCTCACGTTGAATGTTCCGTGGCTCACTTAAAGGAGGGCGACTTAGGACAGCAGTTTCCATCTCAGGTCCATATTTGATTCTTACACACTGGAAAAGGTCGCACGGGTAAATATATGTCCTTCAAAAACAATGGTTT
>DATBCN010000154.1:0-7668 GCA_036270475.1 Candidatus Angelobacter sp.
GCGGCCATGCGGTCCACGGCTTGTGCGCGCTTTTGCGTGCTTACCTCGTTTTCGCGCAGCAGGCGGTTGGCTTCCGCCGAGGTCAGTCGCTCATCCCACAGGTGGACCGGGAGATGAAAGCGGTGCCTCAGCTCTTCCGCAAATTCGGCCACCTTCTGCGATTGCGTGCCTTCCTGTCCGCTCATGCGCAGCGGGTTGCCCAGCACGATCTCCTTGATCTGATATTCGCGGATGATCCGTTCCAGCCGGCCAAAGTCAGCGCGCTTGTTCTTGCGCTGCAAGGTATCTATCCCCTGCGCGGTGATGCCCAGAGGATCGGAAACGGCCAACCCCATGCGGCGGCTGCCATGGTCAATGGCCAGAATGCGTCCGTAAACTTCCACCTGCCGATTATACGAAGAACAGCATCTTACCCTGGTATGGCCACTTCTCTATCCCAAGGTGCTGGGCAGCCGCCTGTAACTGAATCCGCTGGTGGTCACAATCTCACTGCTGATCTGGGGTTTCATCTGGGGGGCCATGGGACTGATCTTGGCTGTGCCAATCATGGCAGCAGTAAAAATCATCTGTGACCACATGACTTCACTGCGTCCAATTGGGGAGTGGATGGGCGAGTGAGCGCGGCTCTGTCTTCAAAAAAATCCCTGCGTTTTTCCATGATTCAAAATGGCCTCTGCAATAAGCCAGAGGCCCTTTTGTTTCTGCCACGGCGGTCAAAATCCCCCCACGTCTTAACGCCGTGGTTCTCCGCCTGGAGCGAGTGTGGTGCCAGGGGCCATGGGCCGGGCCGTCGCCGTGGGGACGGGAGTTGGTGCAGGCGAGGGCGGCGGAGGCTGCGTGCAGGAGTTGCTGAGCGGACATTGAGCATCCGGTTGCGATTGCATGAAGTTGTTGAATTCCTGCAAGTCAGCCGATGAGTTGGTGAACCCTACACCGTGTCCGGCAAGCAGAAAAAGACCCAGAACGTCGCCCGCCAGCCAGAGCGGAGGCTTGTCATTGACGAACACGATCTGCACAATGGTGCTCGCGTCATGCAGGTAGACCACGCGCGGCGGAAAGCGGTCAAGCTTATCGTTTTTCACGATCAACGGGACCAGGTTATTCACGGTTGCGCCGGGAAATGAGCCGCAGGCGGGAATATCCACACGGACAAAGACGTCAAAAAAGCTGGAAGCAAGAAAGTCCCTGGTGGGATCGTTGCTGGGGCCGGAGCGGGACACAACGCGGCCGGGGCTGGCGTGCTCCGGCGTGCTCGGCGTATTTGGATCGTTATACCAGGCGCCAGCGCGCACCGCGAGCGGACCGGAGGTCATTTTGAGCGACCGGATTTCCGTGGTCACCGCGCGCGTCCCCGTACCGGAAAAACAAGCGCTCCGGTCCCGATAGCAGGAGAAGCCGGCCGGCGGAATCAGCGTGTCATAGGAAATAACGTCTTCCGCGGTGCCAACAATTGCGCCGCCGCGGCGGAAGGTGCTGAAGAAACGGTCGCCGTCATCCAGCCCTGGGTTGCTGCGCCCGATCACCGTGGCCGGATCAAACAGCGTAGGGCTCTGCAGAACGTGCGTGGTGGCGTTGTAACCAGGACAGCCGTTGAACATGCCGGCAAAAGTATTGCTGATCTGTATCCTGAAACTGCCGAGTGAAGTGGTGGCGTCGTCGCCAAGGGGTGGGAAGGTTTGCGCATACCCCGGCGCCATAAGAAGCACCAGGGCACAAAAGATAGAAGCAAGCAGACGTCTCACAAGAGTATCCTCCTGCGCTTTCCAGATCGCGATGCAAGCTCACGAGCGGCGCGCTAACGAACAATGCGGAGTTTATGGGTGCCGGCGGAGAAGCGTCTACTCCCAGGTTGCTATTTGTGTGTCCGTTTTAGTACTCGCGGAACAAATCGGGAAGAGAGACGACCAGATTGGGATAAGAAAATGCTTATGAGAACGCATCGCGGGCGAGGGCCGCCTGTGGTCGGATCTATGCGATTAAGGTCCCTTCCCTCGCTACGCGGCATTGGAAATACAAGCGACTATCGCTTTCAGTTTTTCACTTTGCTGGTCCCAGCTCGGCGACTACGGGCATCGTAATGTGGAATTGTGCGTGCTTCTTTTTTTGCAGCTTGCAACTTGGGAGCAGGAGCCCCGCGCAGCAGGCCTTCAGTGCTGAGGTCTTCATCCAGATCCGGCCAGTGAATGCCATAGCCGCCGCCAGAAATCTTCCAGTGCTTTCTCTGCCTGGGAGTGGCCTGGAAAAGCCTGGGATACCATGTGAGAGGCACCGTGATGGTGCGACCATCTTTCATGGTGACGTTCAGAGTGTTGGCGGTAAAAGTCACTCCTGCGACTCTCTCATCCGCGCCCAGTGCCAAAATACCCATGCCAGGCCTCCAATAGCTCCTCGTTGCTCCCTGCAACAATTTTTTGCAGCAGGCTCAATTCTCTTGCATTAAAGCCAAAATTGCACGCCAGGCAACTGGCTCCAGCCAGAATTTTGCCGAAAGATCGTCCCGGTCAACATGTACGTGCGGTGGTTCGTTGGGCTCGTGGCTGTAAAAGTAAAAGCGATACGGCCCAGATCGAAGTACTGTCGGCATGCATCCGGCATTGTAACAACCTGTCTCACCTGAAACTACTTCAGCTGTGGAATCGCTTCCAACTCCTTCTCATCCACTTTCTTGATGCCCAGGTGTTTCTGCAGCCAGCGAAAACGGTCCAGCCGGGCAGCGGCGTTCAGGGCGTGCGGAGCATCATAAAACTCCATCTTCTTGTCTTTGGCGCTGAAGGCGTCGAGATACTTCTGCGCCTGCGCCCTGGAGATTTCATCGCGCGAGGCAAATTGCAGGAAGATGCTTTCGGTGTTTGTGTGGCCGAGAAAATACACCGGATCGTCCCAGGCATATTCATGGAAATATTCACGGACGTTGTCTTCGCCCATCTGCTTGATCTGCGCCACGCGTTCTGGATATTTGCTGCCAAACGCCTCTTCTTCATCCGAGTAGCCGCTGGCCATAAGCACAAAAGTAATGATGCGCGTTTCCACGCCAGCCAAAATTGCGCCCACGTGCGCGTCCCAACTGTGCCCAACATAGGCAATGCGTTTGCGGTCAACGTCGCGCCGCCCAAACAGCAGATCAACCCCGCGGCGCAGATCAATCACCTGGTGCGCTCCGGCGTCGCTTTGCTGCTTCACCTCGTCCAGCAGCGTGCCCTTCACTTCCACAAAATCGTGGCGTGCCTGCGGCGCGTCAATCAGCAAAGAAACCACGCCGGCGTGCGCCAGCGCCAGCGCCTCTTCCAGGAACTCGTCCTTGTTGGCCAACGGCGAACCTTTCATAAGCCAGTGGCCCCAAATGATCGCGGGAAATGGGCCGTTGCCATGCGGAATCAGCAGGTAGGCCGGAACGCGGTCTCCGCTGGCGCCCGCGTAATTGACCTCAATCAGCCTGACGTCGCCGCGTTTCTCCACATTGGTTTCACGTGTCTCCAGGGCGGAGTGGCTGTCATAATCAAAATGCGGCAGCAGGTCTGGGTAGGTAGGCTTGGGATACTCAACCGGGGCTCCGGGCTGGCCAGAGCTTGAATCTTGCGCTGGCGTCGCGGCAGGCGACGGCGTTTGCGACGATGCCGGCAAAGGCGATGCCGGCGAAGACGATACCGATGGAGTAGCTGCTGGCGCGGGTGCTCCGTGGCGGTTGAGTGTTGGCTTCTGGTCCGATGACTGGGAGAAGCCGGCAGCCGCCAGAAGTAGAACGAGCGTATAACAAAGCAAACGGCACATTCGCACGGAGATTATTCTTAGCGGGCCGAAAATGGGCAACATAAAGTTCAACATCACCACTTTAACTGAAGGCGGCAGTTTGTATCGACTGTTTCTGCATACGGCAGACCCTAAAAGTTAAGATGCATTCAAATGCCCGGTGCTGACCTGTGCTAATCTCAAGCCGCTATGGAAGCACCCGGCACATCGCGCAACTTTACTCCGCAAAATCCGGAGACATTTTTCGCCGCGCAAAAACGCAACCGCCGCGCCACCTGGCGCATGTCCGCGCTGTGTGCGTTCGCCTCATTCATCATGGGGGTTCCGCTCACGCTGGTGCTCACGCCGCTGCTTTATGCCATCGGCATGGTGGTGCTGGAGACGGTCAACCATTTCTCCCCGCAGCCAGAGCTGCTGCAGTCTGCCAGCGACCTGGCCAAACTTGGCGTGCGCGTCGCCGATTACGTCATCAACCAGAAAGGCGCGCTTGATCCCGGCGAGCTTGTCCTGGGCCTTGCCCTGGTTTTGCTGCCGGGAATGCTGGTTACGTATGGATTGTGGGCCGGCATGCTGGCGCTGTTCCGGCACGGCGGCGTAGGCGGAGCGCTGGCCAGCATGAATGCGCGCGAGCCGAACCAAGCTGACCTGAAGGAGCTGCAACTGGCAGACGCGGCGCAGGAAATGGCCATTGCCGCCGGTCTTCCTCCGCCCAAGATCATGCTGGTGGATTCCATCGGCGCGAACGCTGCCGCAGTCGGCACTTCCGCCGCGGACGCGCGCATTGTCCTCTCCCGCCGCCTGCTGGACGATCTTGATCGCGACCAGTTGCAGGCAATCCTTGCCCACCTGGTCGGCTCCATCGGCAATGGCGATCTGGGCGTCGCTTTCATGGTCACGAGCGTATTTGAAACCAGCGGAATGCTGTTGAATTTGATCAATATTCCCTTTGACGCCAAGTCGCGCGCGCGCGTATGGCGCGTTGTGCGTTACATGTTTGGCGGCGGAACTCCGGAACAAAAATCGGCGGAAGCCGCGGCCATTGCCGAATCGCTGGCTACTTCGCTGGAGTCAGACTCCTCCGATCCGGACAATTATATGAACCGGGGCAATCCCGGCCTGCTGAAAAAGATTTATCGCTTCTTGCTCTACCCGTTGATGTTCACCAACATGACGATCAATCTCACCCTATGGATGTTTTTGAACGTGGTGCTGGGACCGAGCATGGCCCTGTTGTGGCGCACGCGGCGCTATCTGGCGGACGCCACATCCGTGGAACTTACGCGCAATCCAGACGCGCTGGCCCGCGCCCTGCAATGCCTGAGTGAAGACCAGACCATGCTGGATGGAGGCGATTGGGCCACTCATCTCTTTATCGTCAATCCCAAAGGCGATACAGGCTTGCGCGGCCTGCAGCCAAGTGAAGCAAAAAAAACCGAGTTGATTTCCGCCTGGGCATCCACGGCGCACCTGGCCGTGGCGCCGGGAAACCCAGGTGCTGTTCCGCCCTCAGCCACGGACTGGCCCGGTGTCCGCCAGGAGATCATGGCTACAGTCAAGGAAGCTACAACCGGAAATACTCAGGCCATGGCGCGGGTACAGGCAATGAGTCAAATTGTCGGGCGTGATCCCGCGTTAGGGTTGCTGGCCGCGATAAACCCCGCCGACGCTATCGCTGCCATGCGCGGCGATCCCGCTGCCATCGCGCGGCTCCAGCAGATGCAACAGTTCCATGAGGCAGCGCGGCCCAAACGCCGCGAGCAGGGGCAACTGCAGAGCTTTGCTTCTTTTCATCCGCCGTTGGCGAAGCGCGCCAAACGGCTGCAGAAGATGGGGTCGCACATGATCGCCCCGGTCAGCGGCGGCGGCTGGGTGCTCAAGGTTTTTATGGCGCTGCTATACGCCATCATCGTGCCGCTCTTGAGCGTTGCCGGCGTGCTCATGCTGATTGTCATCGCCATGTTGATTGGGATGAACCTGATGCTGCTGGCGGTATGGCTCATGGCCATCCATTGGGTCTTTGTCTGGATCAATGGCAGGTGAGCTGAAACTAAGCCTCTATTTCCCCAGGAGAGAGTTCATCCACATAGCACCATATCCAGGCTTCTCCAGGCTCAATGGAGCGCACCAGCGCGTGCTTGGAGCGATGAAAATGCTTGGTCGCATGTTTGTTCTTGGATGAATCACAGCAACCCACATGACCGCACTCCAGGCACAATCGCAGATGGACCCAGGTATCGCCGGTCTTGATGCAGTCTTCACAGACGTGTGTTTTCGTGGTGGTGATCTTGATCTGCTTGGTATGAGAGCAACTTTCGGCCATGTGTCCTCTTTATGTGCCCGCTTTAGTGGGCCATTTTATGTGTTCACTTAAAAGTCAGGCTGTGCAGTTTTTATGCCGCACCGGCGGCCGGTTCCTGCGGTCTTTCCAGTGCAGGGCGGTCCCATTTTGCCAGCGCAGCGCCAGCTTCATAGGTGCTTTGCAAAAAGTCCAGTAGGGTTGCGGTGGGAGCGCCGCTGCGGCAAACATCGTCATACATCAGCAGAAACTCACCCAGTTGCTGGTTGTATGCAGCCGCCTGCGGACGCACCTTTTGCTGGCCGAAACCCTGCGGCGTGGGCGCGGCATAACAATAGAACGCTGCATCTTTTACGTCGCCGCCGCCCGTCCACCATCCCGCGCTGATGACCTCATGCGAATAAGCTTCCTGCATGATCTTGCGCAGCACCGGATCAGGATCATTGCGTTCCGGCGCTGGCCGCCCGGAAAAGCGCGTGACCGCCAGATCAAAGCTGCCCCAGAAAAAATGCACCGGACTGGATTTGCCGATAAAACGCGAACGGAAGACCTTGAACACGTCATCCACTGAGACCAGGGTGCGCCAGAAGCGGCGCGCATATTCCTTGTCATACGAAGCGTGGGTCGTGTCCTGGTCAAACGCGATAGGATTGGCGATCTCCACCGGCATGTGCCAGATTTTTACGTCAATGTTGAGCGCGTGCAGCGCTGCCATGAATTCCCGGTAGAAGTCCGCCACCGGACGCGGGCCCAGCGGAATGACTTTGGCCGCCGGATCACAAGTCTTGATGACCAACTGGTGTTCAAGAAAATCAAACTCAATTTCAAACACGCGGTCGTTGTAAGGGATCACTGAGGTAGTCAGGCCGCGGGCGCTCACATGCAGCGCCGCGTTCCACCAATGGTTGGTTTTTGGCGTCAGGGCCAGCCGCACCTTGCCCACGATCTGCGTGAGCATATGCAGTGTGTCGCGCGTGTCCTGCCATTCAGTGAGAGGCAATGCCGGCCAGCAGACCGGCGAATCAGTAACAGCAGTGCTGTGAATGTCTGTCATGGGCCGCTCCTGAAAGACAGTATAGCCGCTGCGGTTCGCGCCGGGCGAACCGGCGCAGCAATGCCTGCATAGACCATTGGCCGACAACCAGGCCCTATGTTCCGGCGCCGCCAAGCGCATTCCCGCGGCTTGCCGGCTCTGCTAAACTTTGATGCATCATGTCCTTTCCCGTTACCCGTCTTCGCCGCATGCGCCAGACAGATTCTTTGCGGTCACTGGTGCGTGAAACCCGTCTTACGCCTACCGGGTTTATCTATCCTCTGTTTGTCTGTCCGGGCGAGGGCGTGCGCAAGGAGATCAGCTCCATGCCCGGCGTATTCAACATCTCAGTGGATGAAGCGGTAAAAGAAGCGCGCGAAGCCGAGGGCCTGGGCGTGGGCGGAATCATTCTTTTCGGCCTGCCGGAGAAAAAAGATGAAGTGGCTACCGGCGCATGGGCCGAGGATGGAATTGTGCAGCGGGCCACGCGGGCCATTAAGCGCGAGGTGCGCAGCCTGGTGGTGGTTGGCGACGTCTGCCTCTGCGAATACATGTCTCACGGACATTGCGGAATTGTGCAGAAGAAAGCAGC